>DOEZ01000300.1 GCA_003532715.1 Planctomycetaceae bacterium | reverse complement strand
CCGCGCCATCAACAGACGCAGATAGTCGTAGATCTCGGTGACGGTGGCGACCGTGCTTCGCGGGTTGACGATGCCCGCGCGCTGATCGATCGAGATGGTCGGCTGCAACCCGTCGATCGAGTCGACGTCGGGCCGTTCCATCTGGTCGAGAAACTGGCGGGCGTGGACCGAGAGGCTTTCGATGTACTGCCGCTGTCCCTCGGCATAGAGCGTGTCGTAGGCGAGCGAACTCTTGCCCGAGCCGCTGGGCCCGGTGACAACCACGAGCCGGTCGCGCGGGATGTCAACATCGACGTTGCGCAGGTTGTGCGTCCGCGCGCCGCGAATCCGCGTCCGGTCCAGCGGGGCGACGGTCGTTTCGCGAGAAGAATCGCTCATCGGTTGCACAATCGAGCCCATGGAGACGTTCCCAAACCCGTCAGTCTACCACGGCAATGCGGCGGCGGCAACCGTCGCCCGCTCGGGGGGGCCCACCGCCAAGGTCTCTTCCGGCGGAAAGTATCTACAGTAGGTCCCACTTGGCGAGCGCGACGTCAAGTGGGTAGTGGACAGTGGGTAGTGGAAGGTGGATTTGCTTGCGGTCGCGCCGCCGATTTGCGACAATGGGTGGATCAAACGGACCATGTCACGCGAGAGGTTCTCCCATGTCCAAGCTGGATCGCCGCTGTTTTATTGAGACCCTATCGCGTGGGGCGTTGGCCGCCGTGGCCAGCGGCCAGGCTCTAACCAATCCGGTTCTCGCGTCCGAGGCCGCGACGAGTTCTTCCTCGGCCTCCAGGCGGCTGAAATACGTCGGTTGGGAGGTGGGCGTCACCTATCAGGCAACCGAACCGGGCGGTTTGAGTCGCGACGACATGATGCGATTGTTGGACGCCATGGCGCGGCATCGCATGAATCTGCTGAGCCTGCAAATGCTGGGCTTTGGCCACTTCGATCCGCAACACGACGGCTACTGTTGGCCGGTCGCAAATCCGAAACTCCGGCCGCTTTGGGATTCGGCGGCGATCAACGGCCGGCCCGAGACGGAGTTTGTGCGCGAGGCGATCCGGTCGGCCGCCGATCGCGGCATCGAGGTCCAGCTATTCATGAACTGGGGCATTTGGAACCCCGAGAAGGTCCGCCAGACCTATCCGGACGCGGGACTCCTGGAGCGGCGGCCCCAGCCCGACCGACCGCCCGCGACGCGGCCGTGGTTCTACTGTGGCGACGCGCCGGGAACATGGCGGCTGGGCATCGACGAGGTGACGGACCTGTTGACGTACTACTCCGATTCGAACGTCACCAGCTACGGTTTCGAAAACCTCTGCTCCCACGATTGCTTCTGCCCGGCGACCCGCGACAAGTACCACGCCGAAACGGGCAAGTCGCTGTTGGAGGCGTCCACCGACGAACGCAACGCGTGGTCCAAAGAGCGTATCAGCGTGCTGTTGAAACGATATGTGGACCATATTCGGAGCATCCGACCGAATTTGGACGTGTGGCTCCACACAAGTTGCACCGACGATCAGGGCCACGACGCGAAGCGGCTCCGCGCGTGCGGGATCAACTACCTTTTGCCCCATACGTTTCATTTTCCGACGACGAAGGACCAGTTCTACCGTTCGATGGAGCGCATGGAACCGAACCAGTGCGTGCTGCATTTCTCGGCCCGCGATATCCGACCGACCAACTATCCCCTTTGGATTCAGACGCCCGAGAGTATTGCCGAGAAGGTGGGCTGGGTGTTGGATTACGCGGGAAAGAACCTGGCGGGCGTCTTGTTCTACAATCCGAACGCCATGTCACCGCGGAACGTTCGCGCCGTGTACGAGCAGATTCGCCGTTTCGAGTGGTAGAGCCGGACAACGGCCTCACCCGGCCGGACCGCCGATTGCACGCGCCGCGCCGCCATAGTATGATATAGCCCAATCGTGGTGGTGTTCTTCAGGCTTCTTTCAAGGGAGACGGCTATGATCGGCAATGCGATTTCTCTTCGCGGCAAACGGGACGGGTGCTCGACGGCATGGTTTCGCGCGTGGGCCTGCGTCGGCGGCGCGGCGGCTTTGATCATTCTGACATCCTGTCCGGCGATGGCCGACGACCTGCTTGGCGGCGTTCCGACGTTTGAAGTGGGGCGCGGTTGCTCGGCCAGTTCGGTTCGAATGGGCAAGGACGGGCGGCCCGATCCGGCGGCCAACGGCGATTGTGTCGGCATCGTCGAGCCGGGCGAGACGGTCGTCGTTGCCGACCTCGAAGGACCGGGCGTCATCACGCACATCTGGTTCACCATCAACCAGTTCACCACCATTTTCGGCGAACCGCCGCGCGGTCGCGCCCGGGGGCGCGAGGTTCTGATTCGCATCTATTGGGACGGCCGCGAAAAGCCCGACGTCGAAGCGCCGCTGACCGACTTTTTCGCCCAACCGTTCGGCAAGCACGTCGCGGTCAATAGCGCGCCGATCATGGTCGAGGACGGCGATTCGTACAACTGTTATTGGCGGATGCCGTTTCACAAATCAGCGCGGATCGAGGTGGTCAACCAGAGCAAGAGCCCGCTCAGCGCCTTGTTCTACGCGGTCGATTGGATCAAGAAGGACTCGCTTCCAGCCAGCACGATGTACTTCTGCGCCCGTTATCGCCAGGAGTTCCCCACGAAACGCGACTCGACCCGGCCCGACACCGAATACCTGATTCTCGACACCGAGGGGGCGGGCTATTACGTCGGCACGGTTCTCTCGGTGCGGAGCCGAAGCCCCGACTGGTTCGGCGAGGGCGACATCCGCATGGCGATCGACGGAGAGAAGACGCCTTCGATCTGGGGGACGGGCACCGAGGACTACTTCCTGTCGGCGTGGTGTCTGAAGGAATGCTCGACGCCCTATTTCGGCACGTCGTACTTGAGCCACAAAGCGCAGGACGTCGGTCAGATGTCGTCGTGCTATCGCTGGCATCTCCGCGATCCGGTCGTCTTCAACAAGGGCATCCGCGTGTCGGTCGAAATGATGGGATTCACCAACGCCGACGAGAATCTCGCGCACAACCCGCGGCTCTACGACCAGCGCGAGGACGACGTGTGCAGCATGGCGTATTGGTATCAGATCGGCCCGAGCAAGCAGTTCGCGCCCACGACGACGGCCGAGGAACGCAAATATCCGTGCCTCGATCCGATCATCGCGTGGGGCGAGGATTTCGCGGGCGAGGAGTTCCACGGCAAGGGCGAGACGCGGATGTGGGGCCCGCGGTGGTATTGGGACACCGACCGCGTGCTGAAATTCGTCCCCGCGTCGATGGACGACTCGTGGATCGAGCTGTCGCTGGAGGTGAAAGAGAAGGAGCCGTATCGGCTCGTGGCGGTGCTCGAAAAATCGCCCGACG
>DOEZ01000177.1 GCA_003532715.1 Planctomycetaceae bacterium | reverse complement strand
GAACCCGCCGGCGCAGCGTCTCGAGCAACGCCCGAATCGGCGCGGCAAGGTTCGGATTGCTTGGGGTGGATGGGGGCATGGATGGCGGTGGAGGGTTAGGGATTTGGGATTTGGGATTTGGGAATTTAGGGATTGGAGTTGGGGTTATGGGTTAAAACCTGAAATCTGAACCCTGAGATTTGAGATTCGGAATCCTCGTTCAAGCTAGTTTCACCAGTCTTCGAATCAGCCATTCGACGAATAGCAGTCCGCACGTTATGTACATGAACCAACGGAGCCAATTCTCTTGCCACGCGCGGCTTGGGCCGGCGGTCAGGATGATCGTCTTCGTACGGTCCTTTAGTTGTTCAATCAACTCCTCGCAAGTGTCGTCCGAAAAGGCCGCCTCAATGCCCGCGTAGTAGCGTCCGTCGGTCGCCCGGGCGAGCTTGGCCAACAACTCGTCGTTTCGCCGCGGATGCTCTCGTTCCAGATCGGGCATTCGGACCTGGATGCGCCGCGTGAGCCGCTCCTCGTCGCTGTCGGGAATCGGCAACTCCAGCCGATACGCGCCCTCTTCGAGAACGGTGAACCGCCCGGCGAACATCCCGAGCCGCGCGGGGTCGGCCAGCAGCGCGACGGTCCGAACCGATCCGCTCGGCTCGACAACCTGCAACGCCACGCTCTCGGCGGCCAGCGGGTCGAGACGCGCGTCGGTCAGTTGGACGCGGATCTCGACCGTCGAACCGAGCATGTATCGGTCGCGATCGACCAGCAGCGCGCCACGACTCGACCCGCGCAGCAATCGCCCCTGCGACACGTGCCGCGTCATCTTCGTGTAGATCGTCTCGAAATGGGCCTCGTCGGCCATCCGAAGACGCCACAGTTCCGCACTGCCCAGGTAGAGAACGCGCCCCGACCCGTAGAACTGAATCGCCGCGTAGACGGGCCGGTTCTCATCCGAACCGACGCGCGGATCGGAAAACCGCGCCAGCACGGTCGCCCCCGGCTTCGGTCCGGCGACCGGATAGTAACTGTACACGCCGGAAAAATCGCCCCAAGCCTGCTGGCTGGCGGCCATGTCGTCGGCGAGCCAAAAGAACTCGGCTTCGATTCCCTCCCGGGTAAAGTCGAGCGGCCAAGGGTCGGTCGATGCGTAGCTGTCGAGCGTGCCGGCGAATCGCCGCTCGAACGTCACCGGATAGAGCGACCGTATTTTGCCCATTCGCTCATCCTGAACCCAACCGCGAACCGGATTCCCCATGTTCACCGCCCCGGCCACAACAATCAGGCCGCCACCTTGCTCCGCGACCCAACTTTCGAGCAGCGCAATCTGTTCGTCACTGAATTCCTGCCAGTCGGGATCGAAGGCGATCACGCAGTCGTATTGATACATCTCCTCGCGTGTCACCGGGAAGTCGTCGAGCAACTGGTTCGCCTCTTGCGAGATGCCCGGCCGACCGCTTTGTAGCAGCACGTCGAGAACCACCGACTCATCGCGGTGCAACAGTCCGCGCAGAAACTGGTATTCGCGCATCGGCCCGCCGGCCAACAACAGCACCCGGGTCTTCCGTTCCACGATTTCGACATCGGCCTCGCGACGATTGTCGGCCGGATCGCGATCGGCCGACGGCGCCTCGACCTTGAAGGCCAGAGTGCGGCGTCCCGGCTCCTTCGGCGCGAGTTCGAACCGGACGGGCAACACCTCGCCGTCGCCGCCCAGGACGACTTCGCGCGTTTCGACCAGATCGCCGTCGCCGCTTGCCGCCTCGGCGTCGGCCGATCGCTCGAACNNCGACTTGACCCGCCATGCCCGAGGCTTGCAGATAACCGGTCACGGCGTACTGATCGCCGGGAAATGCGCGCGAGGGCGCCACGAAATCGCTCACCCGCAAATTCGCCAGCTCCTTGTCCGACCCCACGCCGACCGCAAAGATCGGGATACTTCCTCGCCGCAACGCGGGCAAGACGGCCTCGGGCGGCGCGCCGGCGTTCTGGCCTCCGTCGGTAATCACAACGACCCCGGAAAGGGGCGCGTCGCGATGCTGGTCGATCATCTTGCCCAGTGCATCGCCCAGCCGCGTCGTCGCATCGCGCGGCGCGAGAGCCTCTCGCCAATCGACCGGCTCTTTCGTCTTCGATGCGTCCGAAGGGTCCGGAGAGCCCGGAACATGGCCGTCGCCGTCCTTCGTCGCTTCCTTGTCGCCGTCCGCGCGCCGCGCCACGGTGAGAATTGACTCGACGGTGTCGCCGAAGCCAAAGACTTCGACGTCGTGTCGTTCGAGCAGCCGCTCAACCAGCTTCGACCGGCCGAGGGATTCGGCCACTTGTTCGGCTCGCGTGGCGTCACCGCCCGGAGAGTCCAGAATTCCCATGCTGAGGCTGCGGTCGATCAGCACGAGCGTCTTGGAGTTGACCCGGCGTTCTTCCTCGCGCCGCCACTGGGGCTGAAGATAGAACAGCAGCAACGCAAGAACAACCAGGGTCCGCAACAGGGTCAACGACCAGGCCGTCGCGGGCCGAAGTTCCCGTGTGTCGCGCCGGTGGATGAGTCGCGTGACCACTATCAACAATACCGCGACCGCAACCGGAGCGATCCAATCGGAGTTCGACTCGATGCGGCCCCACTCGAAAACGGTCCGCGTTACGCTGTCGCCGGTCGCCAGGAGCAATGAGAGACTCATGCGGCTGCTCCTCGTCCGAAGGGAGCCGCGACTCGCGTTTCCGGCGGATGGTACGAACACGACCATGCAAGGAGCATCTCGCCGACCAACAGCACGATAAGCAAGTACAGCAGCACGTCGCTCAGATTCCGGCCGATCGACGCGTCGCGCCGCGCCTCGAACGTGTCGGCCTGGTGATAGGCATACTCCACGCCATCGAGCCGCGCGGCGAGCTGCGAGCCGTCGAGCCGCGCCAGATCGCCCTCGGCCGGATCGACGTTGACGGCGAAACGCCGGGCGTCGACCATTCCCGTCGCGGTGAGCAACTGCGCCTCGTGAACGCCGGCGGCGTCTGTCCGCGTCAGCCTCGCGTGAAGCATGTTGTCCTCTTTCAAAACGGCGTCGTGGGCCGTTGTCTCGGCTCCGTCGCGGCCCGGCGAGACGAATCGGACCTGATTTTGGTATTGAGCCGGATCGAAGCTCAGTTCGATCGGAGAACCGACCAACAACGGAGCGGCCGCCTCGACGCGGCGAGCCAAATACGCCTGCATCTCCTGGACGAGCACCACGAACGCCGGCGACGATCCAGCGTTGTTCCAGATCGGAGCGGCCGTCGAGAGCCAGGCGACGACGCGTCCCTTGCCGAATGCTCTTTCGACGACCAACGGCGCGCCGTCGCGCAGTCGGGCAATCACCCGAACGGTCGATTCGGCATCCGCCTTCCAATCCTTCGGCGCGGCAAAGTACCGGCCGACCTTAATCTGGGACAAGAAGCTGTTGTTCTGCCCGCCCAGGACGCGAAAGATCGGATGATCGACCACGTCGAGATCGGGCGCGTTGTCGAGCCGGTCGATGAACAACGCGCTTTCGCCCCCGATCGGCAAGGGAAGGAGTCCTTCGCCGCCTCTCCACAGGCCCTCATTGAGGAATCCAGCTCGACAACGCGGGCCGAGAAAGATCGCCAGCCCCCCGCCGCCAGCCACGAAGTTCTCCAATCCCTTGACCGCGCGCTGGTCGAGATGCTCGACATCGGTCAGATAGATGACCGGGAACGCGTCGAGCGGATTGTCGTCGAGGAACCGGGGCGTCTCGACGCGCGGGCGAAGTCCAGTGCGAACATTGCCGCCCGGCGCGAGGGCCGCCGAAAGAAAGAACGCGCCTTGCTGATCGACCGACCCGTCCACGATCAGCGCTGGAACTTCGAGCGGCACGTCAACCACGGCATAGCGGTAGTTGTCGGCCGTCACGACGTCGCCGTCGAGCCTGGCGGCGACCCGGTGAGCGCCGCCCGCCGCGAACGTCACCTCGAATCGCTCGCGCACCGATTCTCCGGCGGGAACTTCGTCAATCCGAACCGCCGGCCGCGCGTGACCGTCCTCTTCGAGCACGACCGAGACGTTTCGCGCCGGTTCGCCGCCATAGTTGCGGACCTCGACCTCCATGAACAGGGCAATCCCGGCGGCGACCGTGCCCGAGGTCAGTTCGAGTTGCGTGACGGCCAGGTTGGGCCGACGCGCGTCGACGCAATTGATTAAGTGAAGCGACACGCCCTTGGCTCGCAACTCGGCAAGCCGCGAGCGGATGTCCTCGGGCCGGTCCCACTGCTTCTTGCGGAAATCGGAAATCAGATAGACCACCCGCGTCTCGTCCTCACCCTCGCCGAGCAGTTGGCCAATCGCTTCGAGCGGGGCAACCGGCCCGGCCGCCGTCTCCGAGGCCTGGATCGTCTTCAGTGTCTCGCGAAGCCGGGCGCGGAACTCGCTATCGACTTGTTCCTGGAGCAGATCGGGCTGGGTTCGCCGGCCGCCCCGACCCGCCTCCGAAAACCGCAGCAACGTGAACGTTCGCGAGTCGCCGCCGGCCGCCACCATCGCGCCAATGCGATCGACCGCCTCCTTGGCGCGATCCATCACGGTTGCGCCGTTCGAACGGTCCGACATCGAAAAGCTGTCGTCCAACAGAACAATATGGTGGGTCTTGCTCCCGCCGAGCACGGCCCCCAATTGATCGCGCAGAAGCGGCTGCGCCACCATCAACACGATTATCGCGACAATCGACATTCGCGCGGCCAACAGCAATAGTTCCTTCAGCAGCACCCACGTCCGGTTCTTCTTCCGGCTGACCAGCAGAAACTCCATGGCCGCCCATCGGACCCGGCGGTGGCGCATCATGTTGATCAGGTGGATCAACACGGGCACGCTCGCCAGGAGCAGACCCCAAAGCAGCGGTGCATGAAGGAACGTGGGCATGGGCAATACGCTTAACTCAAGTCGCGAGGCAGGGACCCCGACATCGGAACGGTTCTTACTTTTTTCGCACTTCCATTCGTTTACTCAAAAAGGCGGCCAGCGCGGCGTCCAACGGCCGACTCGTTCTCAGCAGCACGTAATCGACCCGATTGCTTGCGCAACCACGCCGGATTTCCTCCAAAAACGCCCCCAACGCTTCGAGGTACCCTTGGCGCAGCGCCCGGGGATTGCAGCTCAGGCGATGATCGATTTCCAGCCCTTCGAATCGCGTGGGACCGCTGAACGGGAAATCCAATTCGTCGTCGTCCATCACGTGCAGCACGATGACGTCGTGGCCTCGGCTTCGCAGGAGCCGAAGCCCCTTGAACAAACCCTCGCGATCGACCAACAGGTCGGACACCAGGATGATCAGTCCGCGTTTCGGATACGCCTCGGCCGCGTGCCGCAAAATTTCTTCCAGGTTCGTCTTTTCCTCGGGCCGGCTCCCGTCCAGCGCGCGGACGATCGCGTCGAGGTGGTTTCGCCTGGTGCGCTGCGGAACCGTCGCGCGAGCCTTCGCGTCAAACGTCATGCAACCGACCGCGTCCTGCTGCCGAAGAATCAGGTAGGCCAGCGACGCGGCGAGGGTCGCGGCGTAGTCGAACTTGCCGAGCGGCCCCGAGCCGTAACTCATACTGGCCGAGGCGTCGACCAGCAGCGCGGCCCGGAGATTCGTGTCCTCTTCGTACTGCTTCACGTAGAATCGGTCCTGCCTGGCCCATACCTTCCAATCGACGTCGCGAAGGTCGTCGCCGCGAGTGTACTCGCGATGTTGGAGGAACTCGATCGACTGGCCGAAGTACGGGCTGCGATGCATGCCCGAAAGAAATCCCTCGACCACGTGACTCGCGCGCAGTTCGAGCCGGGCAATGCGCCGGATCGCCTCCGGATCGAGAAATCGCTGAGCGTCACTCATGGTCGTTGCCGTTTCGGTCGCGTCTTCAGTACGGGAGGCCAAGATCGGATGGAGAAAATGGACCGCCGCCGCGCCCGCCGGTCGTTGGGCGGTGGGGATGGCCGACGATGTCGCCTACGAGGCAAACATCTTTGCAAAACGCGGATCGCTGGTCAGTTCATCCTCCTTGCTCGGCGTGGCGGCCACGATCTTGTCGATAAGTGCGTCGGCCGTCACCCCCTCGCTCTCGGCCGCGAAGCTCAGCACCAGGCGATGACGCAGCACGGGCCAGGCCAGGTGGCGGATGTCCTCGCACGTCACGTGCGTCCGTCCGGACAGTAGCGCCCGGGCCTTGCCGCCGAGAATCAAAAACTGCATC
>DOEZ01000699.1 GCA_003532715.1 Planctomycetaceae bacterium | reverse complement strand
ACCGCCCATGCCTCCGCCTCCCGTGAAGCCTCGCCAATCGCGAGTCGAGTTGGATCGGCTCGTGGTCGTGCCCGTGGTGGTGCCGCCTTGGATCGAATCGCCCAGCAGCGACGAGAGGGCCTCGCGAACCGCGTCAGCGTTCGACTCACGGAGCGAAACGACCTCGACCGTTTCGACGTCGTCCGACGCCACATCGTCCAGAGCGTGGACCAAATCGCGGACTTCCTCGAAGAGCGTTTCGGGTGCCGAGACGATCAGCGAATTGGTCCGCTCGTCGACGCCGATTGTCATTTTCGAGAGTTCCTGCTTGGCATCGGCGCCGGCCCCTGCGTCGCCCCCTCCGCCGCCTCGCCCCCGAAACATCTGCATCATCATGGCCCGCGGGTCGGTGGCCTGGGCGCTGCCCGTCGTCGCGCCGGCCATGCGGCCTTGATACACGTCCTTGACGACCTTGGCGATTTCCGACGCCGACGTGTGATAGACTGGGATCAGTCGCGGCTTGGGTTGGGCGGGAATGTCCGCGGGCCCGTCGCGGCGGTCCAGAATGCGGAGCACCTCCTCGATCAGGTTGACGTCGGCGGGCGCCGCTTGAACCAACAACGCGTTTAACCGCGTGTCGGGCGTAATCGAGATGGGTCCCGACGGCGTGATGCGGCCGATGCTGCCCACCGTTCCGAGACTTCCCAGAATCCCGGTCGCGGCCGTGCCGGCGGCCGGCGCGGCGGATGTCGTGCCGGCGAGCAGTTGGTTCAGACGCTCGGCCACGCCCTTGGCCTCCGCGTTGCGAAGATAGAACACCGTCAACCGGGGTTCGCCCGAAACCGAACCGCCCTGGAGCGTGTCGATGAGTCGCTGCAACTGGTCCAGGGCGTCGAGATCGTCGGACGAAACGTAAAGCCCGTCCGGTCCCGAAAATACGTAGATCGGTGGTCGCGACTCTGGGCCGGTCGGCGCCGTCGCGCGACCCTCGGGCAGTGTCGCGGGTTGCTCGCCAAGGTCGTCACTCTGCGTCGCGGCGAACCGGAACCGACCTGCCGTTCGAGGCGTCTCGGCCGGCTGCTCTCGTCGTGTGTTGGCGGGTCGCGCCGGCGGCACCGACGACGGCGACTCCTCGTCGCGCGTCGCGCTAGGCACGGGCGTCCGCTCGTCGATCCAGCCCCGCCGTTGCGGCCCTTCGCCCGCCGGACCGGCGTCGCCGGCCGGCAGGAAGTGAAGCTCGTTCTTGCCGATCACCGGCCAGAGTTCACGCAGTCGTCGAACGAGCTGTTCGGCGTCTTGTCCCTGGACGGGCACCAGCCGGACTTTGCCCTGGACGAGACTTCCTTGGGCCTGGCCGAACGTCTCTCCCATTTTCTCAAGCAACATGCGGATTTGCGCGATTTGCCCCGCGCTGCCGCGAATCAACAGCTGGCGATTCACCACGTCGGCGTCCACGCTCGGCGCCTTGGCGCCCTCGTTGGCGAACAACTTGCCGATGGCCAACACGGCCAATTGGGGATCGACCGCGCGAAGTCGGATGACTTCGACCGACTGGGCCTCGCGCCGCATCTGGTCGACCGTCGCGCGAACCGTGCCTTGCTCCTTGGGTCGGGCCAAGACGATCAGGTTGCCCGTCTTCGGATCCGTCGCCACTCGCACGCCCGGAATATCGGCCAGCAGGGTCTGCATGACCTTCAGGACCGAGTCGGGATCGGCCGGCGTCACGTCATAGACTTCGAGTTGCGGGGCGGCTTGGGTCGCGGCCGATTCGGTCTCCTCGCCGTGCGGCGATTGGTCGATCGTTTTCAACAGCTTCTCGACCTGTTCGATGCGCGCCTCGCTCCCCGAAGCCAGCAATCGAAATCCGATCGGATCGGTCGCCAGATTGAGCGAACCGTCGGGCATCGCGTAGCTTTCCTCCGGCATCCCGAAGATCTGGCGCAGCATGACCACGGCTTCCTCGGGGCTGACCGATTTCAGCTCGAACCATCGGATTTCGCGCGACGCCGGATCGCGTCCCAGGTCGGCTTCCTTCAACACGTCGCGGATCTCGCGGAGCCGCCCTCCGGTTTCGGTGATGACCAATTGCCGCGCCTGGGGCAGAACGATCACGCTCCCCTGCGGCCCCAAGAGCTTCACGATTTCGCCGTGGGCGTCCTCGGCCGTGATGTTCTTCAACTCGAAACGCGTGCTGACCAGTTCGTACTTGCCTCGCTCGTCGAGTTGCGAGACGGGAACACGCGGGATCATCGAGGGCGGAATCTGGTCCTCGAGATCGGCCAGCAACAACATCTTGTCGCGGAGCACGAGCGTGTACCCCTTCGTCAACAGAACGCTGTTGAGCACGTCGAGAGCTTCGGACGGCGTGTAAGAACGATCGTCGCGATAGTTGAACGTTCCGGCCGGCGGCGCGTCGAGCACCAGCGAGTAGCCCGTCTCCTCGGCGAACCAATCGAGCACGTCGCCCCAGGGCTGATAGCGGAAATTGAACTGCAACCGCTTTGCCGCGGGTTCCGCCGCGCCGGACTTGGCTGTGTCGGACTTGCTCGCGTCGGCAACGGCCTCGGCACGCTTGGCGGTCTCCTTCGCTTCCGGTTCCGTCGGGGTAAGCAACACGGGCGGAATCACGGGCGGAATCGCGGGCGTAATCGCAGGCGTAATCGCCGGCAGCACCGACGGAAGACCCGGCAACGGCGACGTCCCCTCCTCGGGCGCGGTTTCCGTGGGACCAGGATGCGTCTCCGACTCGGTCGCCTCCGGCCCTGGCAACGGTTGGGCCACTTCGTCGTCGGCCGCGACAACGAAGCCCGAGCACATCATGGCCCAAGCCAGGATTGCCAAGAAGACGATCGGCGACACCGCGAGTTCCGTCCGGCTCCGGTCGCTCGTGCGGCGAACCGCGATGGTCTCTATATCCGTTGGTCGTAGAACCATGAAAAAACACCTTGCTGTTGAAAAACGCCACGTGCGGTTCATGCGTCGGGCGTCGGAAGAGCCGCCTTTTTTCCCATGTAAAAACCTAGCTTACGATCCGTCGTCATGCCGGTCAGAATCGTCACGACCGGCCCCGGCGGCGCGTCCGCCGGACTCGTCAGTCCATCCACCAAGGCTTCGAGTCTCCGTCCGACGGCGCCGCGCCGGAGGAACTGTCTTTTTCCGAGCCTCCCGAGGGCGTGTCGGCCTTTTCAGCGCGAGTGTCGGTCGCCGTGGAGCCGCCCGATTGGCCGCCGAGAGGAGTTAGGGCTTCGTCGGCCGTAACAACACCGTCATTGTTGCGGTCGTGCCGGGCGAACTCCCTGACGGTCGAATCAGTGCACGTTCGAGAATACTCGGCCATGCTGACTTGGCCGTCGCGATTCGCATCGCGTTCGCCGAACCAGCTGGGCAGCCCCGAGGGAAGCCGCTCTTGCGCCGAACGAAACCGATAGGAGCCCTCGCCTCTCGACTCGAACGACGCAATGACCGATGCTTCTTCCGGTTGGTCGCCACGATCTTCATCGGATTCGCTCGCCTGTCCCCAACGGCGTTGCCGCTGGGCCATAAAGGCGGCGAACTCGTCGGCGGTGATCTTACCGTCGCCGTTCTGGTCGATCTCGGCCGGATTGCCGGGCAGACGGCCCCATTCCTCGCGTTCGAGCACGCCGTTGCGATTGCGGTCGAACCATCGCATGGCCGCCTCGACCTGGGGGTCGAGCTTCGCCTCGGGACTGAAGCGGAGTCCGCTGGTCGGTTCGAGCCGAATTCCGAAAGCAGCCGCCAGTTGGGGCGCTTGGTCGTCGCCAAAGCCGGGCACCAGCGGCTCTTCCTTCGCAGGCGGCAACGGCTGCCACGGGGCACCTCCTTCGCCCGGCGGACGCTGTTCGCGAGCTCGCGATTCGACCGCCGCACGCACGCCCTGGATCGAAATTCCCTTGTCGGGATCGAGGCCCATTCTCTGGCTCATCATGCGGAACATGAAACGGCGTTCCTCGGGGACTTCGCTCTCCTGGATGACGCCGTCGCGGTTGAGGTCCATGCTTTGGAGAAAA
>DOEZ01000718.1 GCA_003532715.1 Planctomycetaceae bacterium | reverse complement strand
GTCGCGCATGTTTTCGACGGGCGGCCGCTGGCACGGATCGGCGATTTGAGCGTTACACCGCTCGACAACGGAACGATCTTCCGAGCCAAGGTCGAGTCGGCGAACAAGATTCTCCAGGTCAAGGCGTGGTACGTCTATTGCGACGACGTGCCCTACTGGCGCGACCTGATGTGGTATCCGGCACTGATGCGCAAGACCAAGGATAATGTTTTTGAAGCACGCGTCGGCGAGCGCGCGCCCGACGCGTGGTTCGTCGAGGTCAAGGATATTGGCCAGGGTTTCGTCGGCTACCTCAGCAGTCTCCCGCAAAACCTCACCGGCAAACCGGCCGCCGAGCGAAACGCCCGACGACCGCGCAACGAGGAGCTGCAACGGAAAAACGTGGCGGCGCAAAGCAATGCATCGGGCTTGCCCGGCCGGCAATCGGCCATCGATCGCCATGCGGCCCAGGCCAAATACCACTCGCGGACCCGATATCGATACGCCCAGGCTTTGAAAGCGTATCGCGAGTGGTTGCGTCTGTCGCCCAACGACGTCGAGGCGCGCAACGGCCTGGCTCGGATCTACTACGACATCGAAGAGTGGGATCGGGCCGCCTCGGAATACCGTTTTGTCGTCGAGTCGGCAGGCAGCGGGCCGGCCGACTACTTGAATCTGGTCCGCACCTACATGAATCCCGGCCAATACGATCAGGCCGAAGAAACGTTGAAGAAGTGCCTCGAACGTTTTGGCGACCGCGCCGACGTGTATCTCGCTTTGGCTCTGGTGTATCAATATCGGGGCGAGTTTCGGTCGGCCCACGAAATGGTCGACAAGGCCGCCACCCTGCAGCCCGACGCGGCCGATTGCCGGGCAAGCAAGGGCGATATCCATGTTGCGAGCGGCCAACTCGACAAGGCCCAGGCCGAGTACCGGAAGCTCTTCGACGATCCACGGCCGGACTTCCATGCGCTGGGGCTATTTCGACTTTCGGAACTGCGTCTGCTGCAAGGTCGATTGAACGAGGCGAGAAGCCTGGCCCAGCAAGGTTACGACCATGCCCGAAAACATGCCGGCAAAGGAATGATGCGCGATCGGCTCTCGCTGCTGGCACAGCTCGATGCGATCACGGGGCATTGGCAAGAGGCGATCGTCCACCTCGACACATTATGGCTAAGCACGCTCGACGATGAAGAACTCGAGTGGCAACGATTCGTCGTCTATAGCAAGGGGCTCGTCCATGCCCAGTCGGGCCAACTCGACAAAGCGCTGGAAGAAGCTAAAAAGCTCGAGGCCTTGACGGAAAAAGGACTGGATAAGAAGAAAATTCGGCTTTACCTCCATCTCATGGGAGTCGTCGAGCTGGAACGCAAGAAGTATGCAAAGGCCGTCGAGTATCTCGAGCCTAGCCTGCCGATGATTTGTCTTCGATCGCGACTGAATATCGCGGTGATCGATTCCCTGGCCGCGGCCCATGCCGGGTTGGGCGAATGGGAAAAGGCTCGAACACAATACGAACGAATCGCCACCTTTCCCCGGGGCCGAGAATTCTACGGCCATCTCTATGCAAAGAGCCTCTATCAGCTTGGCAACGTCTGGGCAGCCGAAGGAAACCACGCCAAAGCCGCCGAATGCTATCAGAAGTTCCTGGACCTCTGGAACCACGCCGACCAGGGCATCCCAGAAGTCGAATCGGCCGCAAGCAAGCTGAAGGCATTGAAGCATCGGTAGCCGGCCTGTTTGGAAACCGAACACGGGAAAACTGAAAACGAGCCACCCATACCGCCTTTGAGTCAAGGCCCGAACGATCCGAAACGGGGGATCCGAAACGAGATCCAAAACGGGGACGCAGTTTTCGCAGTCTTGAAGAGGGAGTGGAAAGAGTGGATCGAGTCGGGAGACCAGAGTTCGGCCCGCCCCGACTGCTGGTATGTTTGGCCAGCGCGGTACGTGGACGAGTTGATTCCGCGCCAACCCAACACGAGTTGATTAGAAGAGAACACGGCGATCAACCGCGTCCTCGCGTCGTTTCAACAGGCCCGTCTACAAACCTTTTCTCCTCCACGACTCGTTTGTTTCCGATCGCTTGATTCTTCGGCCAACGGGCGTTGTCTTCGGCCGGTGTGCCGCTGGCGGTGCGTCTCCTCGGGGCCATGACCTCGAGACCTCATTCCCGATGGGTTCTTGCACAGCGGTGTTGCACATTCTTGGTGTCGCATTGGAGTCGTCCGACCCACCCGTGCGACGGTAGCAAGCGACGGTGTTCATCTTCTTCTCAACCCCGGTCAACGTCAAGGTTTTGGGACGGCATCATTTTGGACCCTGACGGTCCCATTGGTCTGGTAGCCCCCCGGTGGGGGATGCTGCGGGGTTGTTGACGAAATATTGTTTTTTTCGTTCCAAAAACTTGTCCTTTTCCTGATTTACAGGTTAAAGAGATTCTCCCGCGTCGAACTGGCCGATCGCGTCCATGCGGAAAGGGGTGATCTCCCCACGGTCATGTCCCATGCTTGTAAGATGGCATGGACCGCGTGAAATACCGTTTGCCGTAAGCAGATACGCGACCGCTGATTCTATGTGTCATCTGGATCGTACCGTCATGGACCCCACTGAACAGTTTGTCGAGCTATTGACGCGCTATCAGCAGCGAATCTTCCTGTTCGTTCTCTCCTTGATTCCCAATCCGGGCGATGCGGAGGAGGTATTGCAGGAAACCAACCTGATTTTATGGCGAAAGTTTGGTGAATTCGAGCCGGACACGAATTTCAAGGCTTGGGCATTTCGGATTGCTTATATCAAGGTCCAGCAATACTGGACACAACGGAGTCAAGATCGGTTGCGTTACAACGAGACCTTCCTGCAGCGCGTCGCTGAAGCATCGGCTTCGACGTCCGGCACGGTTGATCGTCGCCGGGAAGCCCTCGCCCGGTGCTTGGAAAGGCTGCCACAGAAAGATCGGGACCTGATTCGCCAGCGTTATCGCATCGGCGGTACGGTCAAGAACGCGGCGGAAGAACTGGGACGCACCACGCATGCCGTTTACAAGGCTTTAGGTCGCGCGCGCAGGATGCTTCATGATTGCATCACGGCCAGACTGATGACGGAGGAAAGTCACTGATGCTCGACAATCAGCGGCAAGAAGAACTGCGCGAATGGATCGATTCCCGTTGGGAAGGGACGCTCGACGAGGAACATCTTCGAAGGCTCGAGGAGTTGGTGTGCAGCGACGAGGAAGCTTGCCAATTCTACGTGGATTACTTGGCGATGCACGGTTTGCTGGTGTTGCATCACGCGCACGACCGGTCGTGTGAATCGGAGAGGGCGATTCTGGAGGCGATTTCCCGCGAGACAGCGGAGGGGCGGGCCACGAAAGGCAAGCCTATTCCTCCCGTGCTAGGGTTCTTGAATGATTGTTTTCAAGGGGGGATCTCGTTTCTATCGAAACCGAACATTTTCACGATTCTTCTGGCCATCGGTTTGCCGGGGGTGATTCTCTTGCTGCTGGCGACTACCCTTCTCGATCAGAAGGTACCCGTGACGCCTCCAAGTCCCATTGCGACGATTGTCCGCACCCGCGATTGCGTTGGAAGCCTCGGCAGCGGGCCCATGCAGTTATCGGCGGGAACGACGCTGGTGTCTGGGCAACGACTCACCCTGCAAACGGGGTTAGTGGAGATCGAGTTCGTCGGCGGCGTCCGATCGATTATCGAGGCACCGGCGATCTTCGAACTTCAGTACAATAATGGCGGATTTCTCCAGACGGGCAGACTCTCGGCTACCGTGCCATCGAGGGCCCGAGGCTTTACCGTCGAGACCCCGTTGGTCACCGTGGTCGATCTGGGAACGGAGTTCGGAATCTGCGTGATGGGCGACGGAACGTCGGAAACGCACGTGTTCGGCGGCAAGATCGAACTGGCGACAAAGCCCATGCCGGAGAGTCCCGCCCAGGTCGCGAAGCAACTGGTGGCGGGCGAGGCGGTTCGGGTCGGCGTCAGTGTTGGCCAACGGCGTCTCTTTGTCGAGGACATCGTAGCTTCCCCCGACGAGTTCGTGCAACGGATTCCCGACGAAGCGATCCGTCCAGGGCCCCTGCCCCGGAAGGCCACACGCCTGATCGCCGTTGTGGACCGGCGCGGAGGGGAATCGGACGAACGTTCTCCCATCGGGCCCTACAACGGCGAACGAGATCCGCTGGAGTCGGACGGCGCGGGGTTGCGTCCGGGCGTGGCGTACTTCTCCGATCGGGTCTACACGGTTGAATCCGTGGACCCGCCGCTTTCTGGCGCGGAGTATGTCCGGACTTTCAATTCAGACAAGAAGAACACGGGGTGCCAGTATGAGCTGACGTTCAACACCGAACGCCCCCACGTGTTTCTGATGGTGCTGGTGGATGACCATCTGGGTGAGGAGGGGAGGAATCAACAAGCTGGCGTCGATCGGATCGTGTCGTCGTTTGCCAAGCCGGGCGAGTTTGTCGACACCGGATGCAACATCGGCATCAACGAGGGCGGCCGATCGCGTCCCCGCGCGATGTTGCTCAGCGCGTTCGGGATGCTTGTGCCGACGAAAGACGCGTCCGGCGCGCCGATCGTCTATACGTTGCGAGCCCTTCCGGTAGAGGAATCGCTCCACCGAGGCATTTTCTTCTCCTATATGAACTACGTGATTGCGGTGCTGCCCGAGGCGCCAACAGCGGTCGAACCTCGCGGCCAGTCACCCAAGGAATAGAGAGGAAGCACGTTGAATCAACCCGTCACAACCTGCGGAGGCCGTGGCGTTCTCGACAGTCGCCTTGTTCGGCCGTCCGGTGCGTCGGAATCGCCGCGTCAGCGGGCCGAAAGAGACGCCAGCCCGAGGGTGTGGTAGTTGTAATCGCGCGGACAGAATGTTCTTTAATCAATGCTGGAGTACTTATCATGCAACGAAGAAAGCATCGCAGCGAGTCTATCTTATTACTGCTCCTTGGTTCTGCGGCGATCCTGTTGTTCGCGCCATTGGGCTCGGCGTACGGTCAGGTCGATCCATCCAGCCTCTGGTTGTTGCCCGGCGAGACGTACGTCGATATCAGCAACGAGAACACGACCAATGCGTGGAATTTTCCGGACACCAGCAACGCGGATCGGATGGTCAACGGGAACAGCGCGGACTCGAAGGACGTGGCGAATCCGGTGCCCCAGATGGACATGACGGTGAGCGGTCTCAACGCCAACACGCAGTACTACGTTGACTTCGTGATGCTCAACGCGACGAACAACGAGACGAAGGTGGGGCTGGCGGCCGGCTTCTCTTCGCCCTTCGAGATGGCGAACTACGATGGAGTCGGCACTGCCGGCTGGCGCGTCGCCTATACCAGCCCCGAGAAATATCCGTCGCAGTTTCTCTCGCGCATTCCCATCGGATCGACCACTTCCGACGCAATGGGCGCGATCCACGTCTACTTCGACGAATACGACGACGCCCATCGCGCCCAGCTCGACGGCATTATCGTCTATGAAACGCCGACGACGACCGAGCGTTTCATTTCGGCCGTGAACCGTAGCGGCGGGGCCTACGGCACGAAGGTGCCATACGGCGAGTTCACGGACGACAGCGACCCTTTCCTGGGCGACGACTGCGGCCTGCAGCTCGGCTCGCGCGTGATGTCCGACCGCAGCTTCAGTTTCAATTACGTCGACGAGGCCCTGCGAGGAGCCGACTACGTGCGGATGTTCAACGACGACAAGGCGCTCACGAGCGGCCTGACCTACTCGGTGACCCTCGACGAAAGAACGTTCGTCATGGTCCTTGTTCCGGACATCACGCAGACGTTCGACGACGACGCGAATCCCGAGACGCCGTCCGTCAACGCACAGCAGGCCTGCGTCGATCTGATCACGGCCGCCATTGCGCCCG
>DOEZ01000191.1 GCA_003532715.1 Planctomycetaceae bacterium | reverse complement strand
CGGCACCAACGCCAACGCGACGTTCGAGACGGTCGGCACCCAGCTCCAAGGCACGAGTGCCGCAACCTAGCATGCCGCTTGTGGCGTCGGGCGCGCCGAGGTGACCACCAAAGCACCCCCCGACGTGGCTACACAACCCCTCGGTGCTCAGTTTCGGGCACCGAGGGGTTTTTTCGTGAACTATGGTTTGATTAGAGGAACTCCTCATTACGTGTCCGTTGTGGAAATATCACCCTATGTATTGGCCCCTGCCCGTCGAAATGGTCGGCACCGTAGTGCAGATGATCGTGTGCTTCTTCACGATCGTCGCCGCCGCGCTGAGTCTTTTTTTGACGGCCCGGGCGTGAACGGAGAATTCACCGCCGAGACGCGGAGTCGCTGAGGAGCCAGGAGCTAGAGACTAGGATTAGGAACCGGGGATTAGGGATTGGAGTCGGCCATGGCGTGTTTCTATCTCCTAACTCCTATCTCCTAACCACTATTCCCTCCGCGCCTCGGCGTCTCGGCGGNNGCCCAATTCTTGGCCTGGAAACCCAGCAGCCCCCATGCTATGACATCACTCGACGCAATCCCACCGCCAGCCGCGCCGCCCGAGTCTCAATAATCCACAACGGACAATCAAGAATCGTCACTCCCCCATGGCTCCCATCAACACCAACACCCCACCCACAAACGTCCTTCCTCCGCGCCTCGGCGTCTCGGCGGTGAATCAAACCCTACCAAACGCTTGGAGTAAAAAAGCATGTTCAGTTCGTGGAGCGTTTCGAGTCCCATGGCCGAGTTGCCGGGTATTTGCATTCTGGTCAGCCTTATTCTGATCGTGGCCGCCATTATCGACGGATGGAAGCTGAAGGTCCCGAACTGGATCACCTTTCCCATGGTCATCAGCGGCTGGGCCTTTAGCACGTACATGTTTGGCTGGGAGGGCCTGTTGTCGAGTCTGATCGGCACCGCCGTCGGCTTGGGCCTGTTGCTCCCCCTTTACGCCATCGGCGGAATGGGCGCCGGCGACGTCAAATTGCTCGCTGGTGTCGGGGCTTGGGTCTGGGGCTGGATAACGCTCTTCGCCTTCTGTTTCTCGGCCGTCATCGGCGGGCTGATCGCCGTCGGAATGGTCCTCTACCAGAAACGAGCCCAGCATCATGTGGGCCAGTTCTGGGCCATCCTGACCGAAATCTGGGTCGTTCGCGACCCGAACCAACTCTCGGCAATGGCTGCCGAGCGAAAGAGCTCGATGTTGCTCTTACCGTACGGAATCCCAATTGCGATCGGAACCATCACCTACTTTGCTGTCATGGGACTTCTGTTATGAGACAATCTACTTTGCCTAAACTGCCGGCGCACGATGGCCGTACGTCGGACGCTCATCCCAAAAGGGTCGATTCACTGCAGGAAACGCGTTTCAAGCTGGAGAAAGTGTCGGGATCCTGCCGAAGACACCGACAAGGTGCTGCTGCGGTTGAGTTTGCCATTGTCGCCCCGATTTTCTTCCTGATGGTTCTCGGGATGATCGAGATCGGGCGTGCGGTGATGGTTCAACAAGTCATCACAAACGCCTCGCGCGAGGGGGCGAGGTTGGCCGTCTTGCCCGGCGTGTCCACTGCCGACATCCAGAGTCGAGTCGACAATATCCTGTCGTCGCAGACCATTTCGGGAGCCGCGGTCGAGATACTCGACGAAAACGGCGGCGCCACGAATCCGCTAGATGCGGCGTATGGTGATATTATCCAAGTTCGGGTTTCGGTGCCATTCAGTGAAGTGAGTTGGCTGCCTGCGTCGAAGTTCTTGAGTGGGAGAACCTTGTCGGCCACGACCGTTATGCGGGCCGAGCGGGTTCAGTAGTGTTTTAACCAGTAGATTGAGGGCCGGGGGAACCGATGCGAGCTAAATCCGCCATCCTGCTCTTGTTGGCCTTGGGCTGCGGCCTGGTCGCCGCCATCGGCGTTACCCAGGTCATTCGCGCGCCCGAGCCCGAGGTGCAACTCGGAGACGCCCGCGCCATTATCGTGGCGACCCGGGACATTTCGCCCGGTGAATTAATCACTCCCCAAATGATCAAACTCGTNNAAGGACCGCGTTCCGGAAGACAGTCTCAACCAGATCGACAAGGTCGAAGGATGCCGCGCTCGCCAGGAGATCTTCCAGGACGAGCCGATCCGTGAAAAGAAGCTCCTCGGCAAGAATCTCACGGCGCGCACTCCCAGCGATTTCATCCCCGATGGTTACGTTGTCGTCGGCGTCAAGGTCGACGCGACCAGTGGCGCGGGATTGATCCGTCCGCAAGATCGCGTGGATGTACTCGTCTATCTCCGCCGCAATCCGTCGGCGGGGATCCAAGAGGCGACCACGAAAACCATTCTTCGCAACATCCGGGTATATGCCGTCGGATCCGAGATCAAAATCGATCCGGCCACCGACGAGCGAGACGCCATGCCGGCCAAGACCATGTCGCTGTTGGTCACGCCGCCCCAGGCCCAGGTGCTCGACCTGGCGCAAAACCTGGGACGGGTGAGCCTGGTAATGCGCCCGCCTGGCGAAAAGGCCGGCGAGAACGAGACAAACATGCCTGCCGGATTCACGATCGCCGATCTGCTCGGCGGCAGAACCGAGTCGGGTGACCGCGCACGCGAGGAAAGTCAGGACAATCCGCTCTCGACCGACCGGCCGGACGGCCTGTTGGGAATGCTCGACGGAATGAAATCGAAACCCGACGTTCCCGTCGCCGCGGTCGACGCGGCCGTTTGGAGCATGCGGTTGCTCACGGGATCCGAGCTTCAAGACATCACCCTGGAAGAGACCACCTCGCCCTCCGGCGAGAAACTCTGGCGGATCGGTAGTGGCGAGGCAACGCCCGAGGCGAAGCCCTCCGCGCCCGACACAACCGACCAACTCCCGCAACCGGCCGATTCCGGCACGGCCGCCTCGGGCCCCGCGACTCCCGCGACCCCGGCCGAACCGGACCAAGATGAGCCGCTGTTCGATTATGGGGGTCGCGAGTAGCAAAAGGACGACACGGAAGTCAACCCTTTTTGGGAAACTTTGATGCAAGGAAGCATGACGATGGCTAATCTGATCGAACCCGGCGCGGCAGTCAGCGTGGACGGCTTGACCGTGCCGGCCTTCCCGGAAACACTGGCCAGACGCCAGCGGTGCCCGATCACCGGACGCCCGCGCATCGTTCGATTCTCCAGCAGGATCCTCTTGGCGGCGATGGCCGTCTGCTTCCTCGGCACAGCGACCGTTGCCTCGGCTCAACAAGCCGCGATTGAACCGGGAGGCCCTTCGATCGTCCGCAACGTCGAGGGTGCGAACGAGCGAATGGAGATGATCGTCAATACGAGCCGAATCCTCACGCTCAACCAGAAGATCAAGACGGTTCAGGTCAACAACCGCGAGGTGTTGCACCCGACGCCCCTTTCGCCCAACCAGGTGCAAATCTCGGCCAAACGCGCGGGCGTCGATCAGGTCAACCTCTGGACCGAGGACGGCCAGATTCACACGATCGACGTTATGGTCATCAACGACGCGCGCCAACTCGAACAAGAGCTCAAGATGCACTTCCCCGAGTCCTCGCTCCGTGTGGTCCCCGTGGCCAACAGCGTGCGAATCTCCGGATTCGTCGACCAGCCCGAATACGTCATGCAGGTAATCCAGATCGCCCAGGAATACTATCCCAAGGTCATCAACAGCATCACCGTCAGCGGCGTCCAGCAGGTCCTCCTGCACGTCAAGATCATGGAAGTCTCGCGGACCAAGTTGCGGACGCTCGGCTTCGACTGGGCCCAGATTTCCGGCAATAACATCGTCGCCTCCAGCGCCAGCGGGCTGCTCGGAACGGTCGGAGCCGGATCCGTCACCACCAGCGGCAACGAAGATTTCTTCTTCAGCATTGTTCACGGCTCCAACGCGTTCTTTGGCATCCTCGAAGCCATGCGAGAAGACAAACTGCTGAAGATTCTCTCGGAACCGACCCTCGTGACGCTCAGCGGACAACCCGCCTCGTTCAACGTGGGCGGCGAAATTCCGATTCTCACGCCCCAGAGCCTCGGAACGACTTCGATCGAATACAAAAAATACGGAACGCAGCTCGATTTCGTTCCGATCTGCCTGGGCAACGGCAAAGTACGCCTCGAAGTGTGGCCCAAGGTCAGCGAGATCGATCCAGCCAACAGCGTCGAGCTTTTTGGCGTGAGCGTGCCCGGTCTCCGCTCGCGCGAAGTCAAAACGAGCGTCGAGCTCAACGCCGGACAGACGTTGGCCATCGCCGGTTTGCTCCAGAACCGGGTCGAATCGGAGCGACGCGGACTTCCTTGGGTGAGCGAGGTGCCCTATTTGGGCTCGATGTTCCGCCGCACGTCGGACAGAGTCAACGAGATCGAACTCATCGTGTTTGTCACGCCCGAGTTGGTCGACGCGCTCGATCCCGATCAGGTGCCGCCGTGCGGTCCGGGTACGTTTACGACGCAACCGAGCGACTGCGAGTTGTATCTGAAAGGACACGTCGAAGTTCCACGCTGTTGCCCGACCGACGGTGCCGAGGGCGCCGGCGGCATGCCTTGCGAGGCTGCTCCGAACGGCGAGCCCATGCCGGGCATGATCCTCGAACCGCGGCCCGCGCCGGACGGTCCCATCCCCGGATCGGTCGGTTCTTCGCAAAATCCCGTCCACCAAACGGCCAGGCAGCCGAGGGCCGTTCCCTACAATCCCGTCAATCCACAGAATCCCCAGTCGAGCGGAAGCACCGCCGCGCCAAAACCTTTGCCCGGATTCAAGGGCTCCGTCGGATACGAAATGCTAAGGTAGTGTATCGGAGACGCCGAGCGGCGGCGCAATTGCCGCGCATCGGCGCCGTCATATCGCGTGGGGAGAGGCGCTTCGTCCGCGCCTCGGGGCGCGGCGGCCCGCAAACGATTGGACGGCAACCTGGATACGGCACGGCATGAGCAACGTTCTTCGAATCGCACTGGTGGATCCGAACGACGCGACTCGAGAAGCACTGAAGAAAGTCCTCTTGGGGATGGACACGGTGTGGCTCGAAGCCGAGTGTTCGCGCTACGAATTCTTCTCCGACGTCATCGCCCAGACCCATCCCGACATTGGACTGGTCGTGATCGACGCCAATCCCGACAAAGCCCTCGACCTGGTCGCTTCACTGGGCGAGGCCTCGCCCGAATGCGCCGTCCTGGTCGTCAGTTCGTCGACCGATGGCAACTTGATCCTCCGAGCCATGCGAGCCGGGGCGAAGGAGTTCTTGGCCCAGCCGCTGCGGATCGAGGACCTCGCCGGCGCCCTGAGCCGAATCGGCGAACGACGTTTCGGCCGGCGCGACGGAAAGGCTCGCGGAAGCCAGGTGATCGCCGTCGCCGGCGCCACCGGAGGCGTCGGCACGACGAGCATCGCCGTGAACCTGGGTTGCGCCCTGGCCGCCAAGGATACGAACAACGTGGCGCTGGTCGACCTGGACCTTTGCCTCGGTGACGCCGACGTGCAGTTGGACGCTATCCCCGAATACACGCTTCTCGACGTCGCCCAAAACGTCACCCGGCTCGATTTCAGCCTGCTCAAACGGTCGCTGACGAAGCACTCGTCGGGACTCTACCTGCTGCCGCGACCCGTCCAACTCGAAGACGCCGCGCTCATCACGCAGGAAGACATCCAGCGGGTGATCGGACTATTGAAGGCGAGTTTCACCCACGTGGTCCTCGATCTGTCGAAGTCCTACAACCCGGTCGACTTGATCGCCCTGGAAATGGCGAGCCATATCCTGTTGGTCATTCAACTGGACCTGCCTTGCCTGCGAAACGTTGTCCGGCTGATGGCCTCGTTCAAGGAAATGGGAAACCTTGCCGACAAGGTCAAGATTCTCGTGAACCGTGCCGGACTCGAACAGGGACAGATCACGCTCAAGAAGGCCGAGGAAACCATCGGCCGGCAGATTTACTGGCAGTTGCCCAACGATTATCGCACCATGATCGAGGTCCGCAACAACGGCGTCCCGCTGATTCTCCAAGCCCCCAAGGCCGGTATTACCCATGCCATCGTCGCACTCGCCGACGCCTTGCATGGCGACGAAGAATCGATCGAGACCGTCGGCGCGACCAAGTCCGGAATCGGCCGACTGCTGAGCCTCTGGCCCAACAAGTAGCTCCCGCCGAAGTCGTGCGGGCGGCTTGTCCATTCCGCGCTATTCACCGCAGTGTGAAAACACTAACCCGAAGCGCAAGCGAGAGGCATACCAACCCGAAGCGCAAGCGAGAGGATCGCCACGACTTATCGTCGCTTGCCAATCCGGCTAACGTCCTCGACGCTCCGCCAGAATCACGGGATCGAGAATAATCCAGGCTGGTGGGGGCGTCGTGAACGATTCCGGCCAAAACCGGCCCAAAATGGCCGCACTCCAACCGGGCCGAACTGCCGCGTTTCAATCGGGCAAATCTCGATTTCCCCCTCCCAATCGTAAGCTATGGTTGTCGGGACACTTGGCGCATCGTTGCCCCGGCGTCCCGCCACCCAGGCACGCGTCGGCCCCGATAGGCGTCGGCCCGTCGCGAACGACGTTTGTATTGATCCACCGCCCTCGTTAGGAAATCATCGGACGGAAGCATGAAACCCGCTGGCACGCCAACTCGACCGGGCGACACCAAGACCACCGATTACGAATCCCTCAAGCAACGCATTCACGGCAAACTGGTCGACAAGCTCGACCTGTCGCGGATCGGCGAGCTCGAAGGCGACGTCTTGCGGCGCGAGATCCGGCTGGTCGTCGAACACCTCTGCGACACCGAAGAAACCCTCTTGAACCGAAACGAGCGCGAACGGCTCGTCGACGAAGTGCTCGACGAAACGTTCGGGCTCGGACCGCTCGAAGCCTTGCTTAAGGATCCTTCGATCAGCGACATTCTGATCAACGGCCCCAAGAACATCTACGCGGAACGTCGCGGAAAAGTGGAAAAGACGAAGGTTACCTTCCGCGACAACAAACACCTGATGCAGATCATCGACCGGATCATCTCGAAGGTCGGACGCCGCGTCGACGAAACCTGCCCGATGGTCGACGCCCGCATGATGGACGGTTCGCGATTCAATGCGATCATTCCGCCGTTGGCGTTGGATGGGGCCGCCGTTTCCATTCGCCGCTTCGGCTCCAATCCGTTGAAGCTCGAAGACTTGCTCAACTACAAGGCTTTCACGCCCGAAATGGTCATGCTTCTCGAAGGAGCGATCAAGGCCCGATTGAACATCATCATTTCGGGCGGCACCGGCTCCGGCAAAACGACGCTGTTGAACACGCTTTCGAGCTTCATCCCCAATACGGATCGCATCATCACGATCGAGGACGCCGCCGAATTGCAGCTCCAACAGGAGCACGTCGTGCGGTTGGAGACGAGGCCCGCCAACATCGAGGGCAAGGGCATGATCAACGCGACCGATCTGGTGCGCAACGCACTGCGAATGCGCCCCGAACGTATCATCATCGGCGAGTGCCGCGGACCGGAAACGCTCGATATGCTGCAAGCGATGAACACCGGGCACGAGGGCTCGATGACGACGCTCCACGCCAACACGCCGCGCGACGCCATCGCACGCATGGAAACCATGATCATGATGGCCGGTTTCGAGTTGCCGCTCAAGGCGATGCGCGCCCAAATCGCCAGCGCGGTCGATCTGATCGTCCAAGTGAACCGGCTCCAAGGCGGACCGCGCAAAATCACCTCCATTACCGAAATCGTCGGAATGGAACAAGACACGGTCGTCATGCAGGACATCTACCGTTTCGACAAGCTGGGCATGGACGAGGCCGGCCGAGCCTACGGACAGTTCATGGCGACCGGCATTCGACCTACCTTCATGAGCCGCCTCGAATCGTCCGGCGTCCGCCTGCCGGCCAGCGCCTTCCGCGAACGGGTCATGATGGAGGATTGACACGACACGTAAGATGGCCGGCAACTCACGCCGGAAACGACACCAACCCCGATCAGAACTCGAATCAAGAGACTCTCATGTCCGCCGCGTTATTGATAGCCGTCATTGCATTCGTGGGCGTCGCCGCCCTGGTCGGCGGCGTGGCGATTCTTTTTCACGAAAAATCAACCGGCAAGATGGAGGATCGACTCGACCTCATCGCCTCGCGGAACGGTTCGTCGGCCGCCAAGGAAAAACTGGTCGCGCAAACCGGCCTCCTGAACCAACCCTTGGGGGAAACCCACCACTTCTTCGAACAAGCTCTGAGCCACTTCGGCAATTTCGAGTTGCTCTTCGAGCAGGCCGATACGTCGATGACGTTCTCGCGTTTCGTTCTCGTTTCGGGCGTGCTGGGCCTCGTTGGCCTCGCCGCCGGCGTGGCCGTGGGCGTCAACCTGATCCTCGCGCCCCTGCTGGCCGTCGTGATGGCCTCGCTCCCCCTGCTCTGGGTCATGTGGCGAAGAAAACGGCGACTCAAACAATTCGCCGTCCAACTGCCCGACGCATTGGAAATGCTGGCTCGCTCGCTCCGCGCGGGGCAGAGCCTGGCCGCGGGCTTCAGTGCGATCGCGCAAGAAACGGGTGGGCCGATCGCCGTCGAATTCGGCCGCGTCTTCGAGGAACAAAACCTCGGCATTCCGCTCGAAGATTCGCTCAACGACATGGGCGAGCGAATTCCGAATCTCGATCTCAAGTTCTTCTGCACCGCCGTCGTCCTGCAGCGTCAGACGGGCGGCGATCTGGCCGAAATCCTCGATAAGATCGGAAGCCTCATTCGCGAACGTTTCCAGATCTGGGGCCAGGTTCAGGCGCTCACCGGCGAAGGACGCATGTCCGGTGCCGTGCTGCTGGGACTGCCCGTCTTCCTCTTCGTCGTCGTCTACCAAATGAATCCCGATTACGTCATGCTTCTGTTCACCGATCCGATGGGCAAGAAAATGCTGACCATCGCAATCATTATGCAGATCATTGGGGCCCTGGTGATTCGAAAAATCGTCAATATCAAGGTGTGATCAACGTGTCATTTCTATTTGCCGCCGGTTTGGTCCGTATCGAAAACTTCATCCCGATCGCCGTGTTCGGCGCGATCGGCGCGCTGGCGTGGTTCTTGCTCGACCTCGTCGCCGGCGGCCACTCGCGCGCGACCCAGCGACTCGAGGAAATGCGCAAACCGAACCAGTTGCGAGATTCGGAATTGCAGGCGCCAAAACGCAGGGGAGAACGAGTCACCAAGGTGATCGAACAGGCCGCGCCGGCACTGGCCAAACCGCTGCAATCCCAGGACCAGGACACCGTCGATAAACTCAAGATCCGCCTAGCCAACGCCGGGTTCCGAAGCGAGTCAGCCTCGACGGTCTTCCTTGGAATCCGATTCGTCACCCTGATCGTCGGGCTGATGCTCGGCGGCGCGATTCTCTTGCAGTCGCCCGACATGGGTCAGCGAACCTTGTTGAAAGTCGCCGCGGTCGCCGGCATCATGTTCTATCTGCCGACATTGTCGCTCGGGTTGCTCGTAAAAAAACGCCAGCAAGGGATCTTCCTCGGTTTGCCCGACGCGCTCGACCTCATGGTCGTTTGCGTCGAGGCCGGGCTCGGGCTCGATCAGGCCATGCGCAAAGTCTCCGAGGAAATGAAAAAAACCTATCCCATTGTCGCCCAGGAGTTCGGGCTGGCCAATCTACAGCTCCAAATGGGTCGGCAACGCAACGAAGTGCTCCGCGAATTGGGAATCCGCACCGGCGTCGCCGACATGCGCGCCCTCACCGGCGTGCTCATCCAGGCGGGCAAGTTCGGGTCGAGCGTGGCCCAGGCCCTCCGCGTCCAGAGCGACGCCATGCGCATCCGCCGCCGTCAATTGGCCGAGGAAAAGGCCGCCAAGACGGCCGTCAAACTCATCTTCCCGCTGGTGTTGTTCATCTTCCCGGGCATATTCGTCGTACTCGTCGGCCCGGCCGCCGTCACCATGTCGAAGGAAATGTTCCCCGCGATGCAGGGAAAATAGTGTAGCGTAGCCGCCCCCGACTGCGATGTAGCGTAACCGCCCCCGGCTGCGATGTAGCATAACCGCCCCCGACTGCGGAACATCACAAACGTTCCTCGCAATCCAGCGAAGTCAGGAAACGAAAGGTGGTGGATTGCGGGGTGTGGGAGAAACATCTCTCACAATTCCACTGACGCTTCCAATTCCCGAGCTGCGTTCTAATGGCTCCGAAGCAGAGTCCCCACCGTGAGGGAGGGGCCCGTCGCGTAACTGACGCACTGGAAACGGCGATATAAAATGGGCAACTCGGGAAGAATGTGCCCATTCCAACGAGATGTTCACCGCTGCGGCCCACCCCGTGCCGATACCGATTCTAGTCCGGGTCGTTCACGAGCCTGAGTTTTCGACGCAGTGTGCCACACACTAGCCCGAAGCGCAAGCGAGGTTAAATCGTTTCAGAACCCTCGCTTGCGCTTCGGGCNNACTAGCCCGAAGCGCAAGCGAGGTTCGACCGTTTGAGAAGCCTCACTTGCGCCTCGGGCTAGTAGGGGCTCGTGAACCCTCCGGGCTCGGCAAGGCGTGACAAACGTTGCGCTCTCACCGAAAGAAACGACTCGATATGATCCTAACAGGGGGAATCCAGTGATGGCCCTTCGCTTCTTGTCCATGCTACTGACGGCGACCCTTGTTTGGGCGTGCGCCGGTTCGCTCTTGGCCCAGCAAACATCCGCAACGTGTACCCCCCACGGACGGTACGTCGTAGGCGAGACGGTCGTCTGCGACGACACGGCCCAGCAGGCCCACTTGGCCACTTGGTGGGCCAACAGCCCGATCGGCAACTTCTGCCGCTCGGTCGTTCGCGACACTAAACGGAACAACTGCTGGCCCGAACCGTTCGTCAAGGCCGATCGCGAGGCGGTTCGCGAGCCCTTCGTACGCATGGTGGCCAATGGCTGGCAACGACAGAACACCTTGGGCGACCATCACTTCGACCCGGAGACCGGCCAACTGAACCGAGACGGCCAATTGAAAGTTCGGCGAGTCCTGATCGAGGGACTGCCACAGCATCGCTCCTTCTGGGTTTATCGAGCC
>DOEZ01000502.1 GCA_003532715.1 Planctomycetaceae bacterium | reverse complement strand
TCGTCCGTCTTCAAGATCGCCTCGCTCAACCAGTGTCGTTCTTGGTCGATCTCGACGGCCCACTTGCGCGAGCCTTCGATTCGATCGAGGCGATCCAACTCTCCGGACGCTTCCTCCAACCGGCCCGTGTGACGCAACACGGTGGCCAACATAAGCCGTGCATCGACGTCCCGCGGATTGCGGCGCAACAGCCGGGCGAGGGTTCGTTCCGCCTCGTACCAGTTCTGTTGAAGGTATTGGTCCAGTGCCTCGCCGAACGACGCGTCTTCGGCAAGCGACGCGTCTTTCGCCGCGAGCCGACGTTCCCAGCCGAAGCTCAGCGCGGCCGAACCGAGCCAAACGCCGAACAATGCCAACCAAACATAAGTACGGTTTAGCATCGCCGCCTGTTCGAGTTCCGTCCAGACGAAGGTGCCGATCAATGCCAGGTTCAACAAAACGGCGAACCCGACCGATACGGCAAAACTGGACCAGTCGCCTCGTTTCCAAATTCCAGGCAATCCGGGCCAGAGATACACGGCCCACGGCATCGTGCCCATTGCGTCACTCCTTTGGTAGTCTCAAAACCTTCCTTGTTCTCGAAGCACGAGAGCGGCCAACGAATTGTAACTCGCAAAACTTGCTGAATCAAGGCAACAAAGAACGGGGGGCCAGGCCCGGGCATAGCCGGCTTCCGGCCACGGCGTTGGGCTCGCCTCGCAAAATGGCCAGCGGAACAGTGTGAACGTGAATAACTCGCCCACCCCGCACGAACATTCACGGGGGGGGAGCCACCATGCCGTACTTGCATACCTCTCCCATTTGTGGCACATTAGGTAAGTGTTAAGTGAGTATTGTCGATTCTGCGGCCTTTCAGCCCCAGAATCCCATACTAGCCCGAAGCGCCAGCGAGGGACCCGAATTAACCCGAAGCGCAAGCGAGGGACCCCATACCAGCCCCAATACTAGCCCGAGGCGCCAGCGAGGGAGGAGAACGCTGATTATCGCTAATCGTCGCTAATCTTGATGATTAGCGAGGATTAGCGAAGATCAGTGTTCCCGACTTCCATTTCGCTCCCTAAGTAATGGTGAGCGCAGCGTCGCTTAAGTAAGTGCGGAGGGGGCTCACTGCAATCGCCCCACCCGGCTTAGGCGAACCCCGGGCACCGTGGCCCGAACGAGAGGAGAGACTTCGACCGCCGATCCCTGCAACCATTCGAGAATTGGCCTTCTCCCGCGACATTCGAGAACCGGATCATGACGCTCAACGGATTTTCGTCCCACGTCGAGTTCACGCCCGGCGCGCTGCGGGCTCTACACGCGGCCCGGCAATGGTCCGATCGGGCCGACCAGGAAGGTATGATGCCCGAGTCGGTCCTGCTCGGGCTCCTCGGCGAGTGCGAATGCCATGCGGCCGCCATGCTGCAACGGAATGGGATCACGGTTCAAGAGGTTCTCCGGCGGTGGCCCGGGCTTCGGAAGCCGGCTCGCGAGGAGCCTACCCCCAATGGGACTGGCGAGCAGGGTGTCGGGGTCTTTTCGCCCGCCATGCAGTCGTCCGTCGATCTCGCGGTCGAATGGCTCGCCAAGCGGGGGCAGCCCGCCGAGTTGGCCAGCGAACACCTGCTGTTGGGCCTTTTGGCGGCCGACCACGAGGTCGCCCAATGGCTGGGCCAGCATGGCCTTTCCGCCGAATCGATCGAGATCGAGCTCCATCGCCTGCATGGACACTTGCCCAAACTCGATGAACTGATTGAGGGCGAGCCCATTGGCGAACCGATCGACGAACCAATCGATCTCGACGATCTGCCGTGCGATCCCTCGTCCGCACTGCCGGCCGAGCCGCCCCGCGACGCCGACGCTGACGCACCCGTCCATGCCGTCAACCGGCTCGACCAGATCGGCGTACTGCGGGTTGTCGACGCGGCCGCGAATCGTGCCCGCGAAGGGCTCCGCGTGGTCGAGGACTACGTCCGATTCGTGCTCGACGACAAGCATCTTACCGAGCACTTCAAACGGCTCCGTCACGAGTTGACCGCCGCCTTGGAGCCGATTTCGATCCGGCTCCGACTGGCCGCGCGAGAGACCCAGGCCGACGTCGGCACCGGGCTGTCGACCGAGGGCGAAATCCGACGCGACGCACCGTGCTCGGTGCTCACCGCCAATTTCTGCCGCCTCCAGGAATCGCTCCGCACGCTCGAAGAGTTCACCAAACTGATCGATTCGCGGCTGGCAGCGGCGTTCGAGCAATTGCGCTATCGGAGTTACACGCTTCAACGTGCCGTCGAGGTCGCGTGCGACGGACGCGAACGGCTCGCCGACGCGCGGCTCTACGTGCTGTTGGACGGCCAAGCCACGCCTGAGGATTTTCAGGTCTTGGCTCGCGACCTGGTGCTTGCCGGCGTCGATGTGATTCAACTGCGCGACAAGCGGCTCGACGACCGGACGCTGCTCGAGCGGGCGCGGCTGCTCCGCGAAATCACGCAGGGGAGCGAAACGCTCTTCGTGATGAACGACCGGCCCGACTTGGCCCTTCTGGCGCGCGCCGACGGGGTCCACGTCGGCCAGGAGGAACTGCCGCTCAAGGAGGTTCGCTCGCTGGTCGGCGCCGGCACGCTGATCGGCGTGAGTGTCCACTCGATCGAACAGGCCCGGGCGGCCGTCCTCGACGGGGCCAACTACTTGGGCGTCGGCCCGACGTTCCCCTCGGGCACGAAGCAGTTCGACCAATTTCCAGGGCCCGAACTGTTGGCGGCCGTCGCGGCCGAGATCAGCCTTCCGGCATTCGCAATCGGCGGCATCGATCGGGACAACGTCGTCCAAGTACTCGCCACCGGCATCCGCCGAATCGCCGTCAGCAGCGCCGTCATCACCTCCGACAACCCGAGTAGCGAAGCGACGTGGCTCAAATCGGTCTTGCGGGGATGAGTAGAACGCACGGGCAAACGAGGGTTCGGAACCGGTAGGGTGCGTCGTGACGCACCGAGGAACCAACCTTCGTGTCTCCGTGCCTTTGTGAGAGTATTCGTCGCTCACCCAAGGACGCGAATCTCGTACGAAGCCACGAAGGGGACGGATGTGGCCTCTGGATTCGGGGCCGCCCAAACGCAAGGACGGGCAAGCCGTCCATGGCACCCTTTGAAGATGCTTAACCGGGAGGCAACGCGCAAGCTGGTTCCGACGACGACGGGCACACCCTTCGTCCGGCCCGAAGGGCCATTACTTCATAGCCCAGGGCACCGCCCTGGTGGGTGAGCGTCAAAAAGAACACGACCGCCCTGAAAGGGCAAGATTGGACCTGTTCGGCCCTTTCAGGGCGGTCGTCGGATCGGACATGGCCGGTCCCCAAGGCGTTGCCTTGGGCTATTGAGTTGCAGCCTTTCAGGCTTGTGATCAGAGCCTATTGACCAAGTTGAATCTTGCCGTTCTCGATTCGGCCGGGAAGGTCGAGAAGTGCGACTTGGAGGAAGGCAAGATTGCCGAAACGCGTCAAGATGACCAACCTTCGTGTCTCCGTGCCTTTGTGCGAGCACTTGTCCCTCACCCGAGGACGCGAATCTCGCACGGAGACCGTAGGGTGCGTCGGGACGCACCAATTCGCTCGTCTCCGCGTCTCGGCGGTGAAAACCGAAGCGTCGTAGGGTGCGCCGCGACGCACCAAGTCGCCACAAAACGGTAAGCCATCTCAGACTTTGACAATCACCGGCAGTTGGTCGATCTTGGCGGCCATGATGAAATCGTTTTCCGACAGGCCGCCCACGGCGTGGGTCGAAAGGACGATCCGCACGTGACGATATCGTTCGAGATGGAAGTCGGGATGGTGGCCCTGCTGCTCGGCCAGTTGCCCGACCTGATTAAGAAATCCGACGGCGGCGACGAAATCGAGCATTACCCAGCGCTTCTCGATCGAACGGCCGTCGTCGGCCAATTCCCATCCCGCGAGCGACTCGATTTGTTCGCGGGCCTGAGCACGTGAAAACGGCTCCATATTGCCATCGCACGCCGTGCAATGCTTCAAGCCAAGTTGAGAACTCGTTTGGAGTGTCATTTCAATACCTCCTATTCTGCCCATTCCATGTTGTCCCCGAGGCGGCTGCCTCTGTTCATCGAATTCTTCGGTCGTCGCCCACCCAAATCAAGGGCCAACACGGCCAATCGCCCTCCAAGTTGAAGCGCGGGGCAGACGCGCGAGGAGCCTTGTCTCGGCGTCTCCGCGTCTCCGCGGTAAACCCCTACCCGCTGAGGGGATTAGTGGACACTGGATAGTGGACAGTGGACAGGAATTGCTTTCACCGCCGAGACGCCGAGACGCGGAGGAATGACCCTTCAGGGTTGGGGTGTTGGCGGTTGACGGAAGCCACGGGTGAACGACGCCCTTTCGATTCTCGATAGACAGCCGAGCGGCTTGGGCCTATGGAGGAGTGGGTTGACATTCGCCCGGGTGGCGGGTAGAAGGGGAGAATCATCCCATTGAACGGGGATCACATCGAAGTGGGTCGGGCAATTCCGCGAGCCGGGCCGGCAGAGGATGCACACTCCCGAGAACCCCCAAGAACGGCACTGGCGGAACTAGTGGCACACTATCTTGCGGGCTGATTCGTCAGTGCCATCCAGCCGCGTTTGAAAGTGGATTTCTCACTCACAATGGCTCGACAACATCCGACGGTGGCGGTACTCTGGCCCTCTGCTGCCCGGAAAAAGGGATTTCTTTAGAAAAACAAGTTCGGCACTCGAGCGTAGATGACCTGTTGTATCATGCGAAGGACACCCCCTGAAAACGTACAGCGAGACCTGCGACGAGAGGTCGGCTATGGATGCCCAGTTGATGGTTGCAGGCAGCCGTTTCTAACTTGGCACCATTTCGACCCACCTTGGGGCGTTCGTCCACATCATGACCAACAAGGCATGATTGCGCTTTGCCGCCAGCACCATGATTTCGCCGATGCCGGCGGCTTCTCAAAGGATGAACTTCGTTCACTCAAAACAAGGGACTACAGCGCTGACTCTGTCAGGGCTAATTTCCCGTGGGCGAAGATGGGAATGTTGATTCGACTCGGTGGATGCTATTCCGGAGGCTCTTCCGCCGTTCTCCGAATCTCTGGAGATCCGGTCGTCAGTCTAACGAGTGGTCCCAGTGGTCTGGTCTTCCTGTCCTTTACGCTGAGACTCCCTGACGGTGCCATCGTTGCCAGTATGATTGAGAACGCATTTCAGTCCGATGCCTTGACGCTTCATGACTTGTCTTGTACCGCAAGCGCCACACGCATCAAGGTTTGGTTCGCGCCACGCGATATTGGCCTTGATTTGTCTTTCCAACGATTAACATTGGACGACCTGAGCCGCATATTGCAGACTGACAAGGAACGCGCTGAAAACAGTCCTGCGGCCAAGCGAGCGAAAGCAGAAGTCGATGAAATCAAGGCAGCCTTACCGGAGTCAATCCGAGATTGCCTCTCGGGAGATGAAATCCAAATTCCCTCAAGCTGGATTGACCGCCTTCCTGAACACCTGCGTGAGGCGTATTTAAGCGGTGACCCCGTCGGATTCAGTATAAAGCGGTGGGCACTACAGAACTGCGTTGATGCAGACGGCAGATTGACGCTACTTGACTTCACGAATTGTTCGGTGAACAACGCTGGTCGGAGCATACGTATCCGCAACGGTATCGAAGAAGGCCATGGTTTCTGGCGATACTGTGCGGCGATTGACAGTGCAGGATCATTCAATCTATAACCGTGCTGCAATGGAGAAGAAAAAGGGAGAAGAATAGGGAGATAACTCCAATTATCGGGCGGAAGTGAGCGATAGACTTCTGGGTACCTTGAACTTGTTCTTTCTTGAACTTGATCCTTGAACTTGTTCTCTCGTTGTTATGCACATGTCTGCCCTTCTTCGACCCGTAGGGTCGGTGTGAAAGTAGCCCGGCGATTCATCGCCGGGTTGAAAAGGAAATAGACGTTCTTTCGTCCCGTAGGGACGATCGAACGGATGCTCGCTTCGCGCGTCCCGGGACGATGCATGGAAAATGTACTTGTGCAAAACGATGCTTCGCTTACCTTTGGCTAATAGCCGCGACCGCTTCGCGATCGATGGAGTTCGGCGTGTCCTTTCGGGTTTCGGTGCGTCGTGACGCACCAGGCCTCCGTCCTTTGTGCCTCCGTGTCTTTGTGAGAGTCTCTCGTTCTCAGATCTCACACAGAGGCACAAAGCCACAAACATAAAGAACATCGGCCTCTGGACACCGATCCGCCCAAACGCAAGGACGGGCAAGCCGTCCATGCCACCCCGCGAAGAAGGTCGAACGGCAGGCAACGTGCAAGCTAGCGCCGACATCCCCTACTTCCTCTCCACGACTCCACGTCAGTCCCACCCCCCACCCCTCGCCCCTCGCCGCCCGTCCCCAATCCGGCCATTTCTTGGACTAGAAACCAAGCTGCCCCGCATGGTATGACATCACTCGACGCAATCCCGTCGCCAAAACCCAGACCACCTCTCGACAACCAAGAACCTACTCCACCCGTGACTCCCCAAATCTCAAATCCCAAATCTCAAAAATCCCTCTCCTCCACCCCCTCAACAGCCCGGGGTTTTGCAACAAACCCCCTAACAGAAAAACTCTGGCTTACGAGAACAACACTTCTCACAAACCGATTAAAAACAACCGTTTACATTCCTCGCAAACGCCGTAAGTCCCCAAAAACAGTGAAGAGTATTGTTGCAGAATTCGACGACAATTCTTCCCCACGGAGTCGGATCCGACGTGACGCACCAAGCAACCGTCCTT
>DOEZ01000415.1 GCA_003532715.1 Planctomycetaceae bacterium | reverse complement strand
CCGGCTCGCCGTCGCTGAGCAGCACTCGCATATTCCCGTCATCCTCATGGACGATTTCGGTCACGGACGTACCCAGCCGCAAATCGACCCCGTGGAAGGCGAGTTGCTGATGGATCGGCGCGACCATTTCGGGATCGGCGGCGATGAAAACCTGTTTGGCCAATTCGACCAGGGTGACGTCGAGGCCCCGCTCGCGCAGCGCTTCGGCCATTTCGAGCCCGATGTATCCACCGCCGACGACCACCGCACGGCCGCCGTCGAGCGAGTCGGCCACCGCCTTGATCCGATCGGTGTCATACAGGTTGCGCAGCGTGAACACGTTCGGCCCGTCGGAGCCCGCAATCGGCGGGCGGACCGGCGCCGCGCCCGGGCTGAGAATCAACACGTCGTAGCCTTCGGCCGTTTCCTCGCCCGAGGCGAGATTTCGAACCGTCAGTTGCTTCTTCTTGCGGTCGATCCGCACGACCTCGGTTCGGGTGCGTACATCGACGTTGAAGCGGCGTCGAAAGCCGTCGGGCGTTTGAACCAGCAGTCTTTCGCGCTCGACGATCACGCCGCCGATATAGTAGGGCAGTCCACAGTTGGCGAACGAGATGTCATCGCCCCGCTCGAACAGGATGATTTCGACGTCTTCTGAGAGCCGCCTGGCGCGCGCCGCGGCGGACGCTCCCCCCGCAACGCCGCCGACAATGAGTATTCTTTTTGGCGTGGTCATGGTTGTATCCTTTTAATTTTCTGTTCGAGTTCTGTCTTTTCACCGCCGAGGCGCGGAGGAGGAGTTGGGATAGTGGGCTGTGGATAGCGTCACCACTTCAGATCTGAAATCTCAAATCTCATCTTTCTCACTCCCCCAATCCCTAATCCCTAATCCCCACCCTCACACGACGCCCGAATACACTGCAACAACCTCGGCAGTCGGGGATCGGCGATTTCGTAGTACACAGCGCGGCCGTCTCGACGGCTGGCCAGCAGCCCGTGGCTTCGCATGAGCCGCAGGTGTTCGCAAGCCTGATGCGGAGGCAGGTTACACCGCTCGGCCAACTCGTGAACGGGCAGCCGATTCTCGACGAGCAATTCGACCATCCGAATTCGCATCGGATGGCCCAATACACGGAGGCACTCCGCGGCCCGTTCGAGCAGATCGTCCGGTAGAAGCTGCATGGCGGTTTTGTCCTTTCACTAATCAATATATCGTGATATCTCGATTAGTCAATTAGCAAAAGACCGTGCGGACCGCAAGAAGAATCGAGAGACCCCCTCCTTTGGCGTGTTTTCGGCAGCGATCGCCCGGTCGACTAGCCGAAGTATTCGGTTTCGTCGGCCCAGTCGCCCACCTGTTCGCCGGCGTCGTCGAGCGAGAAACGAATCTCGGGCCCCTGAAACGGCTCGTCGGCCAGTTCGCTGACGTCCTCCTCGGCCCGAGCGTCGGCCCGATCGCTCAGCGCTTCTTCTTCGAGCGATTCGAGCCACTCGGGCACCAGAAATCCCGCACCGGACGGTTCGGCGGTCAGCCGGCGGATTTCGGCGTCGAGTTGGGTGAACGCCACCGGCGTCTGGCCCGTTCGCGACTGTTCGATGGCCGGCTCGACGAGTGCCCGAAGTCGATCGTTGTTCAAAGGTTGCACGAAACGTTGCCCCAGCCGGTCGGCGACGCTCCGCAACTGCATGCCGTACTCGCGCGTCAGGCGGCGGAGACGCTTGAGGTGATCTTCGGCCAAGGGACCGGTCTGTTCGGCAAACGTATTTCGCCACGTCTCGGCCGCGCCGAGCCGGTCCGCGCGGATCAGGACTTCGTGTGCGAGGACCAAGGGCTGCAGATTCCAGACAACCCGATCGTAGCTGCTCATCAGACGCAGGAAGTCCAGCAGGGTGTAGAGCATTTCTCCACGATCGGACTGAGTGGTCGTGCTGTTGTAGTCCATGTACTCGTTGTAGTTGTCGAGCACGGCCTCGATGGTAACGCTCATCAGCGCGACGGCCCGATCGTGCGGCAGCGACTCGTCGAGATCGGTGAGCAGACGATCGTACTCTCCCTCCTCGGCATGTTCGTCGAGCCACTCCAGGTAGGCGTCGACTCCTTGGTACATGATCCCACGCAGATTGCCGAAATTCATGAAGTGCTGCGTGAACAACTCATGGCCGTAGGTCTCGATGAATTGTCTCAGGTCGAGCCAGCGCTCCTCGTCGTTCACGGCTTCCAGAGGTGAGAAGCGAACCCCGCGGCAGTGACGGAGCCAGATGCGAATGAGCGGTTCGGAGACGTCTTCGAGACAGCCGAGCAAGTCTTCGTCCGATCTCTTTTCCTCGTCGGCGGCGTGAACCAGGCAGCGGACGATCGTTTTGTAGCCGGTGGCGAAGATACGGTCGAATTCGGTGATTCCGCCGGGCCCAACCGGATTCTCCCGCTCCATTTCCTGAAGCATGGCGATCAATTGGCACGTTTCGCGAAACAGCCCAAGCCGGGGCAAGAGAACGAGCAGATCGTGCATGGCACGGTGCATGCAGCGCGCGGCGATCAGTTTTCGCGGACTGCCGCCGCGAGCCAGGGGCACATAGAGCAACGGCCGGCCCGACAACTCTTGGAGGAGCCTCGGAAGAACGAGCTGGACCGATTCGAGTTGTCCGTCATAGCCGGCGTGGAGAATCCGCTGGACGGATGCTTCCCACGGCTTGCCGCCGGTCGGAACGAGTTTCTCTCCCCCGATGGCGCCGATCATGCGCGCCGCGTCGATCGTTTCGATGGTCGTCACGATGATTCGATCGAGCATCATTTCCTTGACCGACTGACGCCGGTCGAATTCCAGCAACGCATCCTCGCCGGCCGGAGGCATCGGAATGCGGTAACGATGCATCGCGTCGAGAAGCTCAAGCAGCCCCTTGCGGTTCTTCTCGGCCTGGTGGAACCAGCCTTTCAAGACTTCCAGGCGAGTGCCGGGCGGCAAGTCGATGG
>DOEZ01000285.1 GCA_003532715.1 Planctomycetaceae bacterium | reverse complement strand
CGGGCAGGTTTTCGGGCGGCGTGCCGCTCATGAGAAGCCGGACCGGGACGCGTCCGGCGCGCCGCACCGACAGGCCGATCGCCGCCACGCTCAGGATCAAGCCCGTGACGAGCCCGAGAGCGAGGCTGCCGGCGGTCACGTGCAGTCGCAGGAAGGGGGTCGCGATGGCGGCGAGCCACCAGGTACGCAGGCCCAGCACCATGAGCCACGCATAGGCGATTCCCAGAACCATTCCGACGATGCTGCCCAATGCGGCGACAATCGCTCCCTCGGCCAGGAGGACGAGGGTGATTCTCCGGCCGGTCCAACCCAGCGCCAAGAGCGTGCCGATCTGCCGGCGGCGGAGATCGACGCCAAGCCGGAACAGCAAAACGACCAGCATCAGGGCCGAGACGATGATGAAGAAGCTGAAACCGAGGAACAGAAGATTGAACGACGTCGTGCCGTCCGACGCTTCGAGGCTTCGCCATCGGACGGGCTGCCAGGCAAGACCCATTTGGTCGGCGGGGAGGATCGCGGCCAGGCGTGTCTCGAAGGCTTCGTTTGAGAGATCGCCATCGATGTGGGATGGCCGCCCTCGGCTGTCGTTTTCGGCGAGGTCTTTCACAGCCGGGGGCGGCTGTGCTACATCCACGCTGAGCGTTGTGGTTTGCCCAAATCGGCTCGCCCATAGCGAGCGTCCCTCGGCGAGCGAAACGAATGCCTTCGGCGTTCCGCGATACTCGTCCCAGTAGTCCTCGTCCTTTTGCCGAATCCGCTGGGCGTCGAACGGAAACGGCGGTTTCCAGTCGTCCATCGCGAGTTGATCGGTTACGCCGGGCACTTCGGGCAACAGGTCGCGGGCGGCGGCCGGGCCCGCGATCGNNGAGCCGAAACTCGGCCGTCTTTTCGACGAGCAGGCCGTGCAGACTTTCGGGCTCGAAGTAGGTCACGCGAATCGTGTCGCCCACGGCGGCAACCAAATCGATCGCCGCCCACGTGTTGAGCACGATCTGGCCCGGCCCGAGCGGAGCGACCGGGTTGCCGTCGACGTCGAGCCACGGTCCGGCCGGCGAGTCGTCGTCGAAATCGATTGCCGCAATGGTCGAATAGGGTATTTCGCGATGGTTCCGGCCGATCGTGTTGGCCAAGTACGTCAGCGCCGGGCTCACCGTTGCATGGGGCGACGCCTCGCGAATCGCGTGCTCGACGGCCCGTTCGACTGGGCGAGAAAAGACCATCCGGTCGGTGCTCAGCGTTTGGCGGCCTTCAGGCGAACGAACCACGCGGAGGCCGTAGTCCTCGAGACGCGGGCGAATCGACTCACCGAGCGCACGCGTTGCCTCGGGCGACGACGCCGACGACGCCTTGGCGGATACCAGCAGCGTGTTGACGCGATTCGGCCGGGCAAGGCGCAACTGGAGCGTTTCGAGGGCCACGTAGGTGTTGCGCGGCACGTGCTGCGTGGATCGCAACCCGAAGGCCCCCAGCCCACGAGGTGCGACGATCGCCCCGACGATCAGACGCATGCTCTCGGTCGCGTCGCGCCGACCCAAGGGCGTTTCGGCCGGAATCGTCTCGGGGCGCGACACGCGAACGATCAGGGCGTCGCCCACCTTCACTCCAAGCTGGTCGGCCAGCGGGCCGTTCAACACGATCCGCCGTCCGTCGGGCATTCCGCCCAATTCGCCGATCGACGATTGCGACCGGCCGCCCGGCGCTGCGTCCGTCGCGTCTGTCGCGTCGGTCGCGACGACTTCGACATCGCCAAGCTCCCAAAACCGGGCGTCGCAACCGATCAGATTGACTCCGTTGGCACGAGTCGCGCGGTCCGGATCGCCTGGACGAACCAGATTGGCCTGCAAGAGAATGACGGGAACGACTGAAGGAGTCTTGCCGACGTCGGATTGTTTGGCGACGTGTTTTTCGACCTCGTCGGCCAAATCTTGGCTGAACAAGCGGTCAGCGACCAGCGCCACATCGACCTGGCCGAGTCGTTCGAGGGCCAACGCTCGCAGACTTCCCCGCATCGAATCGCCCACCAGCAGCGCGCCGGTCAAGACGGCCACGGCCGCCGCGACGCCTAGCGCGACGGTCGCGTGGATGCGCCAATGGTAGCGCAGCGAAGCCAGGATGAAGCGGGTTATCGACATGGTTCGTGGTGTGTTGTTACTTGTTTTCCTCGCGCAGCCGTCCCTCGTCTAGTTCGCAGCGGCGAGCCATCATCTCGGCCAACTGACCGCTGTGGGTCACGACGATCAATATGGCCGACTCCTGCCGCTGCATCTCGACTAGCAGTTCGCCGACGAGGCGTCCGTTGGTTCGATCGAGATTGCCGGTCGGTTCGTCGGCCAACAGCAGCGAGGGGCGGTTGATCAGGGCGCGTGCAATAGCGGCTCGCTGACGCTCGCCACCCGAAAGTTCAGCGGGGCGGTGTTCGGCCCGATCGGCCAGGCCGACGCGACGGAGCAGGAGACTCGCTCGCTCGATCTTCGCCGGTTCGACCGGGCCGTTGGCCAGGCAGGGCACCAGGACGTTCTCGAGGACCGAGCAATGCGGCAGCAGACCGTGGTCTTGGAAGACGAAGCCGATTTGCCGGTTGCGAAAGGCGGCGAGTTGGCGAGGCCGCAGCGTGGCCGGATCGACGCCGTCGAGCAGGATGCGACCCGAAGTGGGTGGTTCGAGCGTGCCGATCAGGTTTAGCAGGGTGCTCTTGCCCGAGCCGCTGGGTCCCAAGATGGCCAGATTCTGTCGCGACTTGAGTTCGAACGAAACCCCGCGCAGGACAATCAGCGGATCGGTCCTCGTTGGGAACTGCTTCGTCAGGTGCTCGACCTTCAGCTTGGGCATGATTGGTTTTCCTCGCCATTTGGATTGGCCAGTGCCAGCACGCCCAGTCCGTAGAACGTGTATTCGACGTCGGCCGCGTCGTCCCACGCGCCGCCTCGAAATCCCCCCTCGGGCCGTTGGAGGCGTCGGGCATACTTGGCCGCCGCGTGCCCATTTATCAACGATAGCTTATCCAGGTGGGTCAGGACGGCCAAAGCCGTGAAGGTGCTCAGCAAATCGGCGACCGGGATGGCCGTATTGGCCCGAAAACCGCCTTCGTCGTTTTGCAGCGACGCCAAGAAGCGGCACGCGTCTTGCTCGATTGCCGCATCGAGGCGGCCTAGCTCCTTGAGTAGAAGGACGGCGGCGGCGGTCGGATTGGCGCCACTGGAACGCATCTGGGGGATCTCGACGAATCCTCCGTCGTCGCGCCGGCGCGAATGGATCAGTTCGACGAGCGGCTCGACCGGCACCGGATTGGCGCCGAGCAAGGGACGACACAAGCCGGCGAGAAACGTGTGGTATGTGCTGCTCGACGGCGAGGCTGGCGTCTTGGCGAATCCGCCGTCGTCGCGGCGGTGTGCGTCGATCGCCGCCAAGAGCAGAGGCACGCGATCGGCGCCGTCGTCGAAGACGTTGAGCCCGCTGGCCATTTCGAGCTGTGTCGCGCCGAGGATGAGCGAGTAGAGTTCGACGCTTGGCAGCCGTTCGGGTAGCCGCCGGCGCAGGAAATCGGCGGCTCGGGCGGCCGCGGATTCGTCTAGCGCGTCGAGCAACGCCAACCCGCGCAGGGCAAAGCTCGTGTAGTAGAGGTCGCTTTCACCCTGCCGACCGGCGAACCCGCCGTCGTCGNNCGATCAGGTAGGCCATGGGCTGTCGCGGGGTTTACGAGGCTTGGGACATGTCGCCGCGAGGAGCGACGTCGGCAACGCGGCGGCCGGCCATTTCGCGACGATGCGCGATGCGTCCGGCGGGTGACATTGTAACACAAGCCGTCTGTCGGCGCGAGACCAGTGCCTGGGCCGCCGTGGACGGTGTGGCCGAAATGCCGATTGACCTGGACTCCCGCCATTGGGGCGTGTATAGTTCCGCTTATCGGTGCGGATTGTGCGCCGGGGATCGGCCAACGGAAGGAGGCCGTCGGCGGCGCTAGCGGCTTGAGTACTGGGTATTAACGCGACGTAACTCCCGGCAATGCTGGACACGCCGGCAATGGCGTCCAAAGTCTCTGCGTTGACAACGTACTCGTCGCCGAACACGAACAACCGGTCCCTGGACGATTGCCATGAAGATGCGCGCCGCGTTATTGGCGGCCATCGTGCTCTGCGGCGTTCTGCTCGCGATTCGCGATTGGCGTCCCGAGCGCGACGCGAATCCGGTCGAGCGGCCCATCGCGGTCGTCAATTCGCCCGGCGAGTTGCCCGGCGATTCGCCCCTGTTCCGTGAGCGCTTCATTCAGGACGAGCAGCCGGGGCTGATGGCGCATGTCGCGTCGATCGCCCCGTTGAAGGACGGCCGAATGGCCGCCGTTTGGTACGCCGGAACGCGCGAAGGGGCCCGCGACGTGGCCATTCTGCTGGCGACGTACGACGGCCGGAAGTGGAGTGAACCTCGGGCGTTGGTCGATCGGCGTTTATGCAGTCGCGAGACGTCGATGGCGGTCAAGAAAGTGGGCAACCCGGTCATCTTCCGCGATCGCGATTCACG
>DOEZ01000735.1 GCA_003532715.1 Planctomycetaceae bacterium | reverse complement strand
CGCGACTATTTCTCGCGGCGCGAGCAGGGGCGTCTACTGCTGTTGGTGATGTCGCTCGGGCTGATCGTGTTTCTGATGAACGAGGTCCGCAAGCCGGAACACTGGCATTGGCTCATCCCGGAGAAAGAAGACGTTTTGGACGAGGACGCCGCGCCCGGACAGGAAATCGAGCCAAGCGACCAGCCGATTCAGCCCCCGTCGGCGGCGGAGCGAGAAACGGCGCCGCCGGACACGGACGAGCCGCCGAGCGAGACGATCGATTCGACGGGGTATTTCCCCGGCGTCAAGCCGTTGCTGCTCGAAACAATCCACGATAAGGACCGATTTCGCTCGGACGAGCAAGAAGCCTGGTTTCATCTTTTTCAAATTCTGAAGACGGCTGAACCGGCTGAATTGCGGCAAGCATCGATCGGCCGGGTCGCGCGCATCCAATTGCTCGAACAGTCGAAGGCGTATCGCGGCGAGTTGATCACGGTTCGCGGCACGATCCGCCGCGCCCACCGGCTCGCCGCGCCGAACAACCAGTTCGGCATCGCCGGCTACTACCAGCTTTGGGTGTGGCCCGACGAAAGCCCCGACTGGCCGATCGTCGTCTATTGCCTCGAGTTGCCCGACGGTTTTCCGACCGGAATGAGCGTCGCGGAAGAGGCAACCCTGACGGGTTTCTACTTCAAGCTATGGCTCTGTAAGACGCGGGGAGGACTCGATTTGATACCGGTCGTCTTGGCCGGCCGCATCGAGTGGCGCAAGCCGGCCGGCTTCCTGGATGTGAAATTGGGGCCGTGGGCGGCCGTGACGATCGTCGTCGGGGCGGCGCTGGCGGCCGTTTTCGTCGTAAGCTATGTTTACAGACGGACTCGACGCACGAAACGAACATTGCCGGCAACCGTCGAGATCGAGCCGGTCAAAGGATCTTCTGTTGCGGAAACAACTGTAGGGTGGGGCGATTCCAGCGAGCCTAGTCGGAAGAGCACGAATCCTACGGAATAACTCGCTGAAATCGCCCCACCCTACCGGTTACGTCGCCCTCCGCAATAGGAATAAAGGAGAATCATGATGCGCTATACGAAGTGGATTGCCGTCGCGGCGGTCGTTCTGATGTTGTTGTCGATGGTGGCCTACGTGGTCACCAACGACGAGGCCTATCCGCCCGGGCCGCCGCCGGCCGCCGAGCAAGAAGCGGATCTGTAGCAAACACGTAAATGGGTATCGCCTTGCGATTGTCGCTGCCGCAAGTTCTGATCGTCGCGGCGTGCGTCGCATTTTGGCCGACGGCCGATGCGGCACGCGGCCAGTCGCCCCGGTCGCTGGCCGACGAGCCGGTCTCGGAGCTGCGCGAGCTGTTGCGGATCGGTGGAATCGACGACGCCCAGTGGGCCGGCCTTCGCGAGGAAGGACCGTGGGGTGATCAGCAGCAAGAGACCCTGCAAAAAATCCTGTTTCGCATGGCCGGGCTGTCTGCCGACGATCTGAATCGGTGGGCCGACGATTCGATCGACTGGAAACAGCTCGCGGCCGAGCCCGAGAAGTTCGAGGGAAAGCTCTTTCGGCTCGAAGGACTCGTCCGGTCGATTGAGGTCATCGACACACCGCCCGAACCCGCGAGACGGTTTCAGTCGAAGCAAACCTATCGGGCTGAAATCGCGGTGGACCGGGGAAGGCGGACGAGCGTGGTCTTCGCGCGGACGGTGCCCGAGGCGTGGCAACGCGGCGGGACCATCGAGCAACCGGGCGGGGCCGAGGCCCTTTTCCTGACGCTGCGAACCGACGCCGATTCCGAACCGACGCTCGTCTTCGCCGCCGCGCGACTGGCCTCGTATGCCGACGACCGGCTGCTGGGGCGGCTAGGCATGGACCTGGGGCTGCTCGACGACGTGGTCGATCGGCGGCCGATCCGGCCTGAGGAACGCGAATGCTTCTATCGAATGCTCGACGTTGCGGGTCGAACGAAACAGGACGCTTTGATCGCCGCGGCACGACGTGGCGAGGCCCAGTTCTCGGTCGAGCCGCTGTTCAACGATCCGGCAAGTCAACGAGGCGAGTTGGCCATGCTGACGGGTCACGTCCGCCGGGCACTGCGGGTGCGCGTCGATGATCCCGACATCCGCCGCCGATTCGGCATCGAGTACTACTACGAGTTGTATCTCTACACCGATGATTCGCAGGGCAATCCGCTCGTGTTCTGCGTCCGCGAACTACCCGAGGGGATGCCGACCGGCGAAGGGCCGGACTACATGGAATCGGTGACGGTGCCCGGCTTCTTTCTGAAAAGCTGGGCCTATGCATCGGGCCAAACGCTGGCCGACGAAATCGACCCGAAAGGCGAGCCGCCATCGCTGCAGGTCGCGCCGTTGCTGATCGGCCGCGCGCCGATCTGGCATCAAACCGAACCGGCCGACAGTTCCCCCGTCTGGGGCGCGGTCGGCGGGGGTCTGTTCGTGCTGATCCTGCTGGCCGTGTGGCTATGGCTGTGGCGGCGAAGCAAGGACGATCGGCGTTTCACTACTGGCAAGAATCCCTCGGCCAAGGTACGCTAGAAAGAAGAGGTTCAGGCGTTTCCCCGGGGATACGAGCCCATGAAGATCAGCTCCATACCGCAACTCTACCGAAATCTCAACCGCTGGCGGGAGATCCTCGCGGTTCTGAGCAAGTATGAGTTGGCCAACTGGATCGGCCGGCTGGGGCCCGATTTCGCCAAGGACTTGCTCAAGACGCCGGGCGGGACGTCCATTGCGCGGCACAGTTGGGAGATGCGCGTGCGGCTGGCCCTGTCGGAGTTGGGGCCGACGTTCATCAAGTTGGGGCAGATCCTCAGCACGCGACCCGACTTGGTTGGCGTTGGCCTGGCCGAGGAACTCGAACATCTGCAAACCAACGTGCCGGCCGACTCGCCCGAGGTCGCCAAGGCGCTGATCCAACAAGAACTGGGTCGCCCGGTCGAGGAGTTATTCGTCGAGTTCGAAGACGTGCCGATGGCCGCCGCATCGATCGGACAGGTTCATCGCGCGAAGCTTCCCTCGGGCGAGCGCGTGGTGGTCAAGGTGCAGCGGGCCGATATCGAGCGCAAGGTAGCCGTCGATCTGGAAATCCTCGCCGGTCTGGCCGTCCTGGCCGAGCGGTTGCCCGAGTTCCACAACTACCGCCCGCGAGCCACGACGGCGGAGTTCCAACGGACGATGCGAGGGGAGCTCGACTTCCGTCGCGAGATGCGCAACATGGAACAATTCGCGCGCGACTTCGAGGGCGACAAGACGATCCGCATTCCACTCGCCTATCCCGAGCTGTCGACGGCCCGCGTTCTGACGATGGAATACATCGAGGGGGTGCCTCTTTCGGCCGCCGAACGGATTCGCGCCAAGGGCTTCGACACGAAAGAGTTGGCTCGTCGCGGCGCGAATATCTATCTCGAAATGATCTTCTGCAACGGGTTCTATCACGCCGACCCACACCCGGGCAATATCGTGCTTCTGGACGGCAATGTGATCGGTCTGCTCGACCACGGCATGGTTGGGCGCATGACCGAGCGGATGCAGGAGGCGTTCGTCGAGATGCTTTTGGCCATCACCAACCGCGATGCGGAGCATTTGACGTCGGTCATCACGCGGATCGGAACGACGCCGCCCGAGTTGGATCGGGGGTCGTTGGGCATCGACGTGGCCGACTTCATCTCGCACTACGGAAGCCAAAGTCTCGACCAGTTCGATCTGAGCGGGGCGTTGGGCGAGATGACCGAGATCATCAGGCGGTACGGGATCATGCTGCCCGCCCGGGTCGCCATGCTCATCAAGGTGCTCATCACGCTCGAAGGAACAGCGAAGCTGTTGAGCCCGGATTTCAACCTGATCGAGGTGATGAAGCCGTATCAGAAGACACTTCTTTGGCGGCAGTTTTCGCCGGCCCGGCAATTGCGCAAGTTCCGCCGACTCTACGGCGAGGTCGAGCACCTGATCGAAGTGCTGCCTCGCGGAATCGTCGATATCTTGCAGCAGGTCGAGACGGGCAAGTTCGACGTGCATCTGGACCATCGCGGGCTCGAGCCGTCGGTCAACCGGCTGGTGCTCGGGATGCTGGCCAGTTCGTTGTTTGTCGGATCGGCGCTGATGATGGCGCACCACATTCCGCCGTTGATGCGCGAGATTTCGGTCCGCATTATTCCGCAGTTCATGCACGAGATTTCCGTCCCCGGCGCGATCGCCTGCGGCTTCAGCGTCGCCCTGGGCCTGCGGCTATGGCGCGCGATCAGCAAGTCGGGCCACCTCGACCGGCGCGAGTAGCGCGGGGCCGAGCCACGATCGCGCTACAACTCCGACGTGCAATGCGGACAACGCGTCGCTGGGATCGGAATCGCCGAGAAGCACCTGGGGCAGTCTTTGGTGGTCGGCGTCTCGGCCGGCTTCTTTTCCTCGCGTTTCAGGCGGTTCATGAGCTTGATCACGAGGAAGATGCACAGCGCCACGATCACGAAATCGAGCACCGTGTTGATGAACGCGCCGTAACCGATCGTCACGGCCTCGACGGCCGCCCCTTCGGCGTCGGTCGTCGCCTCGCGGAGCGTGATCACGAGTTTCGAGAAATCGGCGTTGCCCAATAACATGCCGACCGGCGGCATGATCACGTCGTTCACGAGCGAACTGACGATCTTGCCGAACGCGCCGCCGATAATAATGCCCACCGCCATGTCGACGACATTGCCGCGCATGGCGAAATCCTTGAATTCCTTGAGCATTCCCATGACTTTTCTCCACGGTACGAGGTTGACTCAACGAGGCGTCAGTATCCGCCCATGAGCCGTTCGCGAAAAATGAAGAAGACGGCTCCCAAAATGCACAGCCCGGCCCAGACGAAGTCCTGACGGAACGGTTCCTTCATGTAAAGCACGGAAAACGGAACGAAGATCGTCAGCGTAATGACTTCCTGCAATATCTTCAACTGGCCGAGATTCATCACGCGGAAGCCGATTCGGTTGCCAGGGACCTGCATCAAGTACTCGAACAGGGCGACGCCCCAGCTCAACAGCGCGGCGATGATCCACGGCTTCGTCGAAAGATGCTTCAGATGACCGTACCATGCGAAGGTCATGAATATGTTGCTGCACGCGAGAAGAATCACGGTGATGACTATCGGGCGCATGGACGGCTACTGGCTCATTGAAAAAGGGGGTGAACCGACTCCGCGGTTGTCTTGTGCGACAAACGAAACCCGGGATGGAGATAAATGGGCGGTGACACACCGCCGCGTGTTCTAATGTGGTCAACATCCGGTCAGCAGGGCCAACCAGGCCGAGAGAACCAGGAGAACCGACAGGACCCGGGCGAAAAACCAAGTCTTCATGGTCGCGATCCGTTGTGAAAGGGACAAAGCATCGTTTACATCCGCGCGATTTCGCGGCAGGCCAGTAGATGGCCCAAAATGCGCTGTTCGAGCGCCGTGTCGCGGCCCAGTGGAATCCACCCCTCGTCCAACGGCTGCTCGGCAATGGGGTTTTCGATCCGCGTCAGCGAGCCGTCGTATCGCAATAGCGACGTGTCACCGGTCGACTGCATCGGCTTGGCCACTTCAAGCTGCTTGTAGACCAGCACCTCGACCAGGTAGCCATCCGGAACCCGGCTCACGTGAACGACTGCCTGCCGGCGGATGGTCTGAAGCGTGGCCTCCAGCCGTTCATCGAAATTGGCCGAATCGTGCCGCCAAGGCTCGAGCAACGTCGCGCCAACTAGGGGAACCGTGTCGAGACGGCCGACTTCGTCCAACTGCGAGACGGGGATTTCGCGGGCGATCTCGAAGTAGTCGTCGACCACGTCCACGACGTGTTCCCAGATTTGTTCGGGCGTGCCCGGCGGAAGAACTGTCGGATTGGGGTGATAGACGATGACCGGCGGCTGCCCGGGGGGCGTCGCGTACGGCGCGGCCTGGCAGCCGGCCAGCAGCATCGTCAACACGATCGCAAGAACGAAACGCTCCATCGCCTAACGGCTCCACGTTTGAACATCCCTGCCATGGCGGCCCGACGGTCGGCCAACAGGGGGCGGTAGTGTCTCAGGAACCGCGCCGCCGTGCAAGGGCAATCGCCGAGGCGTAAAATCTGGCAATTTAGGGAATATGTGTCCCGCGTGACACGCAGGGTGCGCCGCGACGCACCTTGCCGCAGTTATGCTTGATGCGTGGGGACGCACTCTACGGCCGTGGAAAGCGGCAATGAATCGCCGGCTCTCCAAAATGACGCACCTACTTCGAATTGGGGGCCTTAACGCGAGTGGACGGGCCGCCGGACGGGCAGCTTCCGTCGAGCCACCCCAGTGTTTTCCGTCAGAACGCGCTGCGCCTTGGCCAGATCGTTCACCTTGATGACCATCAGGCCCTTTCCCTTGGCCGGGGCGTGCGAGCCGACCGCGCAATAGGCGTAGTCGATGTTGAGGTGTTCGGCCGCCAGCCGTTCGCAGGCCTTCGACAGCGCGCCGTTTTGCATCGGCACGGGGGCCAAGAGCACGTCGGTAATCTCGAAGCGAACGTTTTGCCTTTCCAAGACTTCGGTAGCCGCGTCCACGTCATCGGGCACGAGACGCAACGTGCCGCGATCACCAGCATTCATTACCGACAAAGCCGTACAATGGATCTTCTCCTTGGACAATGCTGACAGAACCGAGGCAAGCCGACCCGGCTTGTTCACGAGCGTGACCGAAAGCTGCTTGGAAACTTGCATTTCTCGCGCCTCCATCTTCATTTGGGGTTGGAAGGATCGCAAAAACCGAAGAACCACGCGAAGGAAGACCATCGAGAACCGCGCGATGCGAGACTGCTCCCGAAAAGAAGGGCAAACGGGCCCCGAAGGGCCGCCCTGTGTCCGCCGGCCAAAAGAGTCATTTGCCTGCGTGCGAGCATCACTTTGCGGCATCAAGTACGACAAGTCGCTTTCCCAAAAAGGGAAAGCCGACAGCCCAAATCTTCTCCGCTACTGGGATCATAGCAAGGCGGCCCGACAAGTCAAATGGCTCCCGGGTCCAGCGGGTGGGAAACACTCGACATTTCCCCGAAACTACCCAGTTTTTCGGAATGTGCCCGGTTCAACGCCGGGCTGACACCAGCAAATGGGCGGGGGCGACCCAGGGCGGATTGGTTGCTCGGGCCGGAGATTTCGAACCGACGAAATGGGGAACTCTTCGGCCGCCGGGTGCGTCGTAATAGGTGTAGCATGGCCGCCCCCGGCTGTGCAGGCTGGTGCAAACCAAGTAGGGTGGGTCGAGGGAAGCGAGCCCCACCAACAGGAATTCGGGCNNGCTCGCTGCGCTCGACCCACCCTACCCAGATCGAACGCGGAATAATGGACCCGAGGAGACACGAATCATGACTCGTTACCGAAACGTCTGGTTGCCGTTGCTTTGTGTTGTTGGGTTGCTTTCGGCCGTGTCGGCGGCCCGGGCCCAGGGCATTCTGGTTCCCAGCGCATCGAGCGCCGAGATGGGACTGCCTCGCCCGCACTTTCGCCATCCCGTGCCGCCTCGTCCGCCATGGCCGCGTCCGCGCCCCGTGGCCAGCTACAAAATCACCGAACTGGACGTCAACGCGAGTCTGTCGGGCCAGGTCGCCCGGGTTCAAGTGTCGCAGACGTTCCAGAACACGGGCAGCGTGCAAATGGAAGTCGCCTTCGTCTTTCCGCTTCCCTACGACGGCGCGGTCGATCAATTGACCCTGCTGGTCGACGGCAAGGAGTTCCCGGCCAAACTGCTCGACGCCGCCAAAGCACGCGAACTCTACGAGGCGATCGTCCGGCGGAACCAGGATCCGGCGCTGTTGGAATGGCTCGGCGCGGGGCTGTTCAAGACGAGCGTCTTTCCGGTTCCGCCCGGCGCGAAACGGACCGTGACGCTTCGCTACAGCCAGCTTTGCCGGAAGCAAAAGGGCCTGACCGATTTTCTGTTTCCGCTGAGCACGGCCAAGTACACGGCCGAACCGGTCGAGAAACTGAGTTTNNAGCATCTCGCGCGGGGACAAGCGGCAAGCCACGGTGACATATGAAGCGAAGAACACGGTTCCCGCCACCGACTTCCGGCTGCTCTACGACGTTGGCGAGGGGACGGTCGGCGCCGAGGTGCTCAGCTATCGGCCCAGCCAGGACGACGACGGCTACTTCCTGCTGCTGGCCTCGCCCGACATCAAGGCGGCCGACCAGAAACCGATTCCCAAGACGGTCGTTTTCGTGGTCGATCGCTCGGGCAGCATGAGCGGCGAGAAGATCAAGCAGGCGCGCGAGGCGTTGAAGTTCGTCTTGAACAATCTCCGCGAGGGCGATCTGTTCAACATCGTGGCCTACGACAGCGAAATCAGTTCTTTTCGGCCCGAATTGCAGCGATACAACGACGAAACGCGTGCCGCGGCGACGGCCTTCGTCGAGGGGATTTATGCCGGAGGAAGCACCAATATCGACGGCGCGCTGGGCGTCGCGCTCGACCAGCTCAAGGATCGGGAGCGGCCGAGCTACGTCGTCTTCCTGACCGACGGGCTGCCCACGGCGGGCGAGACCAACGAAATGCGGATCGCCGCCAATGCGAAGCAGAACAACCGCCACGACGCGCGGATATTCAGCTTCGGCGTCGGCTACGACGTGGACACCCACTTTCTCGATAAGCTGGTTCGCGACAACCACGGCCAGAGCGAATACGTCCGGCCCGACCAGAACATCGAGGAACACGTCAGCCGGCTCTATCGGCGAATCGAGTCGCCCGTTCTGACCGACGTCCAAATTGAGTTCGTTTTGGACGAAGCCGGGTCGAAGCACGGTTCGGCGGTCAATCGGGTTTATCCGAAGGGACGTTTTGATCTATTCGCCGGCGAGCAACTGGTCATCGCCGGCCGTTATCGGACGCCCGGCGCGGCGAAGGTCGTTCTTCGCGGCAAGGTCGGCGACAAGGAGGAGCGTTTCGACTTCGCCGCCGAACTGGTCGCCAAGAGCGCCGACGACAGCCAAGGCTTCGTCGAGAAGCTCTGGGCCGTGCGGCGCGTCGGCGAGTTGATCGACGAGATCGACCTGAAGGGCAGAAACGAGGAACTCGTCAAGGAACTGGTCGATCTGTCGATCCGCCATGGAATCCTCACGCCGTACACGTCGTTCATGGCCGACGATACGATGAACATGCATGACCTGGCCCGGGCGCGAGGCGAGGCGGGTCGGCGGCTTGATGAACTGCGGGTCACCGACGGAAGGGCCGGCGTGAGCCAACGCGCCTACAAGGGTTCGATGCAGCAGGCCGCGCGAGCGCCGGCCGCGGCGTCTTCGTCGATGTCGGGCGAATCGCTGGGCGCCGGTATGGGCGCGAGCGGATACGGCGGGATGGGCGGCGCGTTGGCCCCGGCCGATCGCGAAGTCCAGAAGGCCGAACAAACCATCCGCCAGATCGGCAACCGGACGTTCTATCTGCGCGAGGGTCAATGGATCGATTCGACGCTCGACGAGGCACGCCAGAAGAATCCCAAGCGGATCAAGCAGTTCAGCGACGAGTATTTCGAGTTGGCCGGACGGCACGGCCGCGCCGTGTCGCAATACCTGGTGTTCGACGAGCCCGTCCTGTTGGAAGTCGAAGGTCGAGCGTACCTGATCGAGCCGTAATGGACTTTGTTTAACGCGAAGGCGCGAGGGCGCAAGGTCGCGAAGAGGCGGCGAGACGTTCTTCGCGTCTTCGCGGCCCATCGTCCTTGCGTTGAAAAAGCCCGACCGACGGCACGGGCAGTCCGTCTCCACACCAACCCGAAGCGCAAGCG
>DOEZ01000182.1 GCA_003532715.1 Planctomycetaceae bacterium | reverse complement strand
TCCCGCCAGAACCTAACGGCTACCTCCACATTGGACACGCCAAAGCGATCCATATCGATTTCGGGATTGCACAGGAATTCGGTGGGTTCTGCAATCTGCGGTTCGATGACACGAATCCGATCAAAGAGGAGACGGAGTACGTCGAGGCGATCCAGGAAGACGTCCGCTGGCTCGGGTTCGACTGGGAAGACCGCGAGTTCTACGCCTCCGACTACTTCGGCCAACTCTACGAGTGGGCCGTCCAACTCCTCAAGGCGGGCAAGGCTTACGTCTGCGACCTGACGGCCGACGAAACACGACAGTATCGCGGCACGCTGACCGAGCCGGGCCGCAACAGCCCCTATCGCGACCGATCGATCGAAGAGAATCTCGACCTGTTCGAGCGGATGCGCGCCGGTGAATTCCCCGACGGCTCGCGGACCCTCCGCGCCAAGATCGACATGGCCTCGCCCAATATGAACCTTCGCGACCCGGTCATGTACCGCATCCTCCACGCCTCGCACCATCGCACGGGCGATACGTGGTGCATCTATCCGATGTACGACTTCACCCACGGGCAAAGCGACTCGATCGAACACATCACCCACTCGATCTGCACGCTCGAATTCGAGAACCATCGGCCGTTGTACGACTGGTACGTCGAGGCCCTGGGCATCTACCATCCACAACAAATCGAATTCGCCAGGCTCAACCTGACCTACACCGTCATGAGCAAGCGGCTGCTGCTGGAACTGGTCCGCGAAGGCCACGTCGTCGGCTGGAACGATCCGCGGATGCCGACGATCAGCGGGCTGCGCCGCCGTGGTTACACGCCCGAGGCAATTCGCAACTTCTGCGCGCGGATCGGCGTGGCCAAGCAGGATAGCACGATCGACATCCAACTGCTGGAGCATTGCCTCCGCGAGGATCTCAACCGCCGCGCTCGCCGGACGATGGCCGTTTTGCGACCGCTCAAGGTGGTGATCGAAAACTACCCGGCCGATCTGGTCGAGGAAATGGACGCGGTCAACAACCCCGAGGACGAATCGGCCGGCACGCGCAAGGTGCCCTTCTCGCGCGAGCTGTACATCGAACGCGACGACTTCATGGAAGACCCGCCGAAGAAGTATTTTCGGCTTTCACCGGGCCGCGAGGTACGGCTGCGCTACGGCTATTTCGTCACCTGCACCGAGGCGATCAAGGATCCGGCGACGGGCGAGGTGGTCGAGCTGCGTTGCACGTACGACCCCGAAACGCGCGGCGGCAACGCACCGCCCGACGGTCGCAAGGTGAAGGGGACGATCCACTGGGTCTCGGCCGCGCACGCCGTGAAAGCCGAAGTGCGGCTCTACGAGCACTTGTTCACGAAGGAAGACCCGAGCGACGTGCCCAAGGGAGGCCACTACCGCGACAACCTGAACCCGAATTCGCTCGAAGTGCTGACCGAGTGCCTGTTGGAACCGAGCCTGGCCGACAGCAAGCCGGACAAGCCGATCCAATTCGAGCGCCACGGCTATTTCTGCGTCGATCCCGACTCGAAGCCCGGCCGACTCGTTTTCAACCGAACGGTAACACTAAAGGACTCCTGGGCGAAGATTCAAAAGAAAGAGTAGAGCGCGTCAGGACGCACCATGTGGTCATCCGCCGGCCCGAACGCATGCGCCGTGTGCCATGGATGGCTTGCCCATCCTTGCCGGCCTTGCCGTGCAGGTCTGCATTAGCTTGCAGCCAACGTTGCCAATAAGCCCTCCCAAGGGGTGCCATGGATGGCTTGCCCATCCTTGCTGGTCCTGCCTTGGAGGTTGGCACTACCACGACGGTTGCCTCTTCCCGCCAGCACCTTGCAGTAAGAACTTGCCAAGACGTGAATTCCAGGAGTGAACAAGCCCAAATCCTGGTGCCATCGACGGCTTGCCATCCTTGCCCGTCCAGCCCGCCGCCAAAAATCTCTCACGAAAAAATCATCACGGCCCGGGGTTCGCCGCGCCTTCGGGCCCGACGCCCAGACGTTCTTCCTCGTCCTCCTGGATGATGACCCGCGGCTTCACCATGCCCACGTCGCCCGTCGTCTCGACGCGCCCCGTGGTCGGCCAACGAACGGGGGCGGGGGGCACTTCTTCTTCCTCGCGAACAATGATCCGAGGGGTTATCAACAACAACACCTTCTGGCCCTTCGTGTCGCGCGGAACCGCTTTGAAGACCTTGCTGTCCGGCGCGACGGGCACGCCCTGCTCGGGGCCGATCGGCCGAGGCTCGACCAGGCCGGTCACGTCGTAAAGCGCCGTCTGCCCGTCGGGCACCGTAAGCGGCGTCAAACCGCGGTCCCCCAGCTTCGTGGATCCGATGAAGGGAGTTAGCCGGATGCTGTGGCCGTCGCGGTCGCGCGAGGCGGCTGCCTGAACCTGCAACATGCCGTCGAGCACTTCGGCCGGCTGCTGGAAAAGAGCCGGTTGCACGTCTTGTCTAGCGTCAAAAACGAGCGAATAGGCGGTCAAGCTGGTGCCTGGCGCGGGCTCGATGTGAAGTCGGGCGATGTCCTTCGTCGGATCATCTTGCTTTTGAAACAATCCGACCAAGGCCGACTGCCCGTTGAACAGGGTGACGCGAGGACACCGTAGAAGACGGGCCGTCTCCGTGTTGCCCGCCAGGGCCGACAAGAGACTCGCCTCGCGCGGATTGAGCATCGCGTACGGTTTCTCCGCATCGAATCCGATGCCCGATCGCTTGAACAGTTCGCCGTTCATGTCGATCCGGCGCATTTCGAGCGTAATTTGAACGTCCTGACATCGCCTCAATTGCGTGAGCAAATCAACGATGTTCTTGTGAACGCGCTCGCTTTGCTTGACGACGAGCGTCAGATTGTCTTTGTAGGGCGCAATGGTTCTCGGTCCTCCCGATTCTTGCCAAGTGTGGGGCTGGATCGTCGAGGTAATCAACTCCATAAGCGATTGAAATCCCTCGTCACACTGCTCCGAGAAGCCTTCATTTTCGTTCTGCTTTTTCAAAACGGCTTTCAGGAACGCCTTGCCGCCTACACGCTCCCCCGTGTTGGAGACGAAGTTCGGGATCGGCACGACAAGGTCGGCAACGTCGTAAACGATCGTGTACACCGGATCCTTCTTCGCCGGAACCACCTCTGTCGGCGTGAGCATCACAAGCAACGCGACGGGCCGGCCAAACTCGTCTTTCCATGGCGGCCCCTCGACCAGAAGGGTCTCGCCGACGGCCAGCTTGACGTTAGTGACGACTTCCGTCGTCTCGACTTCGGGAACCTGGACCGTGACCGGTTCGTCCTGGCCCATCGGTTTCGTGGTCACCGTGTCCACCTCGCCGATGCGAGAAAACCGTAGTCGCGATTCGAGACGCACATGATTGTCATCGACCAGTTCGGGCCGGGTCCATACCCGGGTCCCCTCCTCAACAATCCGGACGACCGGTTGGTTCGCCGTGGCCGCCTCGCCGGTCACCGTCTTGACGTCAACGACAAACGGCGACTGGGAGCAGTCGGAGAGAACGGCTTCCTGTCCGTTGAAGCAGGTCATCTTGGCGCCTTGAAGGATATTGGCCGTTTGGCGGGGCAGTTCGTTGGTGAGTCCCAACGTCCTTTTAACACGGTGGCCGAGGCTTTCCGGTTCGTGGCCATGGCCTTCCATTGCGAGGAATCGATCTGTCAGTGCCGTCGCGGCATTCTCATCCAACACGGCGAATCTTGCCGGAGACCGTTTCTCGCGGACGCTCCGAACGCGAGCCGACCCGCCTTCGGCCCAGTGCGGCCGGTTGTTGTCACCCGCAGCCGGATCGACCACAGTCTGTTCACCGTCGAGCCTGGCCTTCTCGAACCGGGAAGTCCATTGAATGTCGGCTGCATCCAACGCACCCGGCGGCACCGACACGAAACGTGTTACAATCGAAATTCGGGCCAGCCCGTGCGTTCGCAGGGTCTTGGCCGCCTCGACGATGCGACGATGCGACTCCTCCGAGGCGGTCGCGACGAGCGTGTCGCCCGACCATGCAAAACGTACATCCGCCGGTTGTGGCCCTAGCCCTATGGAGAGCTTCGCGAACGACAACACGCCCTCGATTCGCTTCTTCGCTTCTTCCTCGCCGAGGTCAAATTCATCTCGGATGGCAGCCAGCAAGTCGCCGACGGAATACGTACAGGCATACTGCGGCTTCACCGTATCGGAAACGAGAATGGCCGGCGAGGTTTGGGTCGCTGGGGCCGGCAATGGAGGCGCGGCCCTAAGCGGCTTGTCCTTCGTCCGGATCCCCGCCGTATCGTCCTTCGCCTCTTCCGCGTTCAATGCCGGCCCGTCTNNGCGTCCGATCCTTCGCGATTCGCGCTGCGTTCGGCTTTGACCATGCGCGCCGCGCCGGGCAGACTCGCCGCCGCGACCATCGCCATGACCAGCCAACACCACCAGGGACTCCGTCGATGACTTCCTTGTCCGAGTCTCATGATTCGCTCCATTCGTTTCGAGGTAAGTTCCACCGGACGAACGCCCGGCAGAGCAGGCAACGGCCTGAGTCGCAGGTCCTGCTTCCTTGCGAGGACCTCCAATAAGCTTCGCGCGTAGCGGCCCGGCGGGCAGCCCAGTTCGGCCACGACCGCCTCGTCGCAGCATCGCTCGGCCTCGCGGTAGGCCAGCCGCCCGGCCCACCAGACCAAGGGATGAAACCACCAGACGGCTTGCGCCAACGTCTGCAACAAACCGACCCACAGGTCGCCGCGACGAATGTGCAGCAACTCGTGGGCCAGAATCGGCTCCAACTCGTCGGCCGACCGGCCCGCCACGATTACCTCGGGCAGCAGCACAGTCGGTCGGATCAGCCCGAAGACGGCCGGGCCGACGCGGCTTTCGGTCACGACCAGCCGCACGCGGCGGCGCAGACCGAGCCGGCGAGCCAGCAACGTCGTGGCCCGCTGCAAGGGCCGGTCGACGCGGCAACCGTCGCGCCGCAACCGCCGCAACCCGACGGCAAACCACAGCCCGGTCCCCACGACGATGGCCACGGTTCCAAGTGCCCATATCGCGGCCAGAACGGCAAACCAACCGGCCCACCGGTCGACGTTCGGCTCGTCTTCCGCGTCGAGAAGGCTCATCTCGCACAACTCCGGCGCGCCGGCCCCGTCGCCAAGGGCCATGCCCGCATTGTCGGCGCCAACGGCCGCATCGTCCGACAAGTCCGTCGCCGGCTCCTGCCCCGGCGTCAGCTCTGAAATCGGCACACGCTCGGTCCGCACGCTCGCCGACAAGATGCGCGACTCCGATGTCGTGTCTTCGACGTCCGCCATCGAAAGCCGTTCGGTCGAACCGATCTCCCGCGATTCCACGCCTGCTCGGGGCTGCAACCAGCAGAAAACGCCCGTCGGACTGGCGAACACGGGCGGCGTCACGCATTTGAGCAGCACGACCAACCACAGGGCGTGCGCAAGATAGGGCCGGTTCCGCCCAAACAGTCGCGCGAGCACGGCCACGAGCAAAATCAAGACCGTGATTTGCCAAAGCTGGGCCCAAACCGGCCCGGGCAGGATTGCCAAAATATCACGCATCGCTCTGGCCCTCCAACCGGTCGAGCAGCTCGCGCAGTTCGGCCAAATCGCCTTCGTCGATGTCGTGTCGCTCGATCAGATGGCGAACCAGCGGCAACGCTCGGCCGCCGAAGAGCCGATCGACCAGGTCGTCGACCGTCTCGCGAATCACGGTAGTCGGCTTGACCAGCGGGGCGTATACCCGGGTTCGCCCTTCGAGCCACGCCCGCACGTACCCCTTGGCGTCGAGCCGCCGCAGATACGTCTGCACGGTGCTGAAATCGACGGCCCGCTCGGGCGGAAACGCCTCGTGGACCTGGCGCACCGTCGCCCGGCCCAATTCCCAAAGCACCCGGGCGACTTCCATCTCCCCCTTCGACAGCGGGGCACGATCGGTCATGACAGCCCTCGTTCCACTGGGTTTGATACCCGAATTGACGAATCACGTACAAATGTACGGCGAGGATTATACGTACATTTGTCTTTGTGTCAACGGCGGTTTTTCGAAGAGGGCCGACCACTACTCGTCTCCGGGCGTCGGCCGAGTGGGTCGCGCTGCAATGCCCTCCACCGGAGATCAAGATTGTCCCGCCGGCCGCGCGGGACTTGGAGGGTCAACGGGATCATCCCAAAAGGAAGGCCCAAAAAGAAAGGCCACCATGATCCCGACACGGCAACAACTCCGAACGTGTGTCGCCGGTTGCGGGCATTATATCCCAAAGTGATTGCGCACGATATCCGAAGGCGATCACGCAAGAAAGCCGAAAGCGATTGCGCAAGAAATCCGAAGGCTATTGAGGAAGAAAGCCGAGAGCGATTGCGCAAGATATCCCGAAGGGATTGCGGAAGAAAGCCCAGGGTTGCCGCGCAGCGGCTACCCTGGGGAAGAAATCGCCGTCAGCAGTCTACCTCGAAAAGGTTGCGTAATCCTCGGGCCACGCGATACGCAACACTCCAGGGCCGTCCTTTCTCGGCTACCCCTGTGGGCGTCGAAATGCAAGATTGACCTTGACGCTGCGTTTTCGATACAATGGTCTTGTGATTTCAAGGGTCTCCGTCGCGCGCCGATGGGCCTTTTGGGGGCCAAACCGACACAGGGACCAAAGGAGCCGCCGTCCCATGACGCAAGCTCGAAACCCCGACATCAAAGACGCCGCTCACCGGTTGATCGACGAGTTGCCCGACGACGCCACTTGGGATGACGTGATGTATCGCATTTATGTTCGGCAATCGGTGGATGCCGGCCTGCGCGACGTCGAGGCCGGGCGAGTCTTGGAGGTTTCCGAGGTTCGTCGCCGTTTTGGGTTGTCGGAATGAAGGCGACGGTACTGGCCGTCGTTCATGGCGCGCAACTACTGCCATCCGAGCCGCCAACGGGATAGGAGTTAGTGCGTCCTGCGTCCACCCCCGCCTATGCCGTACCATGGCGGGTTCACATTTCTCCCGCGAGGCACGGCCCATGCAATTCCGCCTTTCGACGCTGCTTTGGTTCTTCGTGGTCGTCGCGTGTGCGTTGGTCGCGTTCGGGCCGTGGGGGCTGCTGCTGTTGGCGTTTTTGTTGTTTCATATGCCGCTGTTTCTAAGTCGTCGCAGGCGCATTGGCGTCATTGTCTTCTGGGGTGCCTTGGGGCTACTATTCACCACCGGGTATCACAGCCATCGAGAAGCCGCCCTCTCAAGCAGTTGCCGGAATAATCTCAAACAGATCGGTATTGCCCTGCACAACTATCACGATGCGCACGGGTGTTTTCCGCCGGCTTGTGTGGTCGATGCCAAAGACCGGCCGCTCTACAGTTGGCGCGTGTTGCTCCTGCCCTACCTTGGAGAGCAATCGCTCTATTCTCAGCTTCATCTGGACGAGCCTTGGGACAGCCCGCACAATCAGGGCATCGTCGCACAGTATCCCGTGCCGAATCTTTTTCAATGCGTTGAAACACGTCTGACGGAGAACTGCGCACGTCACGTGACTCATTATGTGGCCGTGACCGGTCCGGGTACGGCTTGGCCCGGAAAAGAGAGCACCAGAATCGAGGATTTCCGTGATGGCACATCGAAGACCGTCATGGTCGTCGAAATCAAAGGATCCGATATCCACTGGATGGAACCACGAGACATGACGCTTGAAGAGGCGTTGTCCGAAACCGCGGGTGCGACACGCGTGCCGTCATCGTATCATTCGACTGGTCGCGTATATTTTTGGTTGCGAAGCTACCCGTTCGTTGGACAAATGATGCTGGCCGATGGTTCGGTAACGTACGCATGGGATCCGGTGTCGGCCGCGAACCTTCGCACCCTGTTGACCATCGACGGCAATGACTCGGTTGACCTGGGTCAGGTTGACCGAAGGGACCGATCACACGGTCGGCTCGACTGGTCTCGCGTGATCGGCTACCCGCTCTTCTTCCTCTCGCTTATCGTGCTGGTAGGCCGGGGTTCGGTGAACCCGCCCGCGCCGCCTGATGCGGACAACGCGGCGTGACGCCTCGGCAAGAAGACCCGGAAACCAGAGTGTGCCACTTTCTACTCCACCACCTGCTTGCACTCCGGTAGCGATGCCAAGAACGTCTTGCCGTAGCTCTTCGTGCGGATCCGCGGGTCGAGAATCACGACCATGCCCGTGTCGCGGTTCGTCCGGATCAGCCGGCCGAAACCTTGCTTGAGCTTGATGACCGCCGCAGGCAGTTGATAATCGCGAAACGGGTTGCCACCCGCCGCGCGGATCGCCTCTAGCCGCGCTTCGAGCAGCGGTTGGTCGGGCACGGCGAACGGCAGCCGCGTGATGATGACGTTCTGCAGCGCGTCGCCCGGCACGTCTACCCCCTGCCAGAAGCTGTCGGTGCCGAACAGCACGGCCCGAGGGTTCGCTTTGAACCGATCGAGCATCTGGCTTCGCGGCATTCCGTCGGCTTGGCAGTAGAGAGCCAGGTTGCGGTCGGTCAGCCAGGGCGCGATCGCATCGGCCGCGCGGCGCATCATGGCGTAGCTCGTGAACAACACGAACGCCCGGCCGTCGGTCCGCTCGACGTAGCGGCGAATCATCGCGACCGTCGCCCGCTCGTACTCGGCGTCGGCGGTGGCCGGGTCGGGCATCCCCTCGGGCAGGACAATCGTTGCCTGCCGGCGATAGTCGAACGGGCTCCCCAGGCAGAGCGTTTCAGTCTGCGTCAGCCCGGCGCGCGACTTGAAGTAGTCGAACGATCCCCGCCCGGTGGCCAGCGTGGCGCTGGTCATGATGACCGTGCGGACCTTGTTGTAGAGTTCGTCGCGAAGAATCGGCCCGACGTCGATCGGTGCGGCCGAAAGATTCACGCGCCGCCACTGCCGCCGTCGCGTCACCTCGACCCAATAGACGGCCTCTTCGAGCTTCTGCGAACGCCAGTCCTCGATCCCCTTGCCCAACGCGGCTAGCCGTTCGGCCGCGGCCGTCAAGTCTTGCCGCTGCTCGGGCTCGGTGACGCCCCGAGCCGCGCGACGCAGCTGGCCCGCCAGTGCGGCCAAGCCCGGGCTGAGCCGGTTCTCGACGATGCCCGGTTGGCGAACCCGGCCGTTGCCCGTTCGCTGGCTTTCGAGCCAGGCGGCGACGTCGTCAAAAAAGTCGTCGGCCCGATGACGCACGTCGACCACGGTCTGTTGCACCTCGTTCAGGTGGAAGTGAACGGCCAACCCCTTGTTCGTCCGGTCGTTGTACAGCTTGTTGAGGATGTAATCGACCTGCCCGCTGCCAAAGCTCATGCCCAAGTGGGCCCCGGCAACCGCTTCGAGGTTGTGCGCCTCGTCGAAGATCACGGCGTCGTAGTCGGGCAGCATTTTGGCACCCTCGCGGCGCAGCGCGAGATCGCTGAAGAACAACGCGTGGTTGACGATCAGGATTTGGGCGTTGTACATCCGCCGCCGGGCCCGGTAGTAGAAACAGTCCTTGAACCGCGCGCAGTTACGTCCCATGCAGTTGCCTTGGTCGCTGGCCATTTCGTCCCAGATGCTCGGCGACGGCTTGTAGTCAAGGTCCGAAAGCGACCCGTCGGTCGTCTCCTTGGCCCATTGGCGCAACTGGCGAAGCTGGTCGAATTCCTCGTCGTTCGAAAACAGGCTTCGGGCGCGGTCCAACGCAAGCTGCTGCCGCCGAAGGCTCACGTAGTTCCTTCGCCCCTTGACCAACACCGACGAAAACTCCAGCGGAATGACGCTGTTAAGAAACGGCAGGTCCTTGCGAATCAACTGCTCCTGAAGGCTGATCGTGTGCGTGGCAATCACCACCCGGCGGCGACGGTCCGGCCCCTCGGGCTTCTCGTCGTCGAAAGGGCCGGGTTCTTCCTTCGCGGGCCGCTTCTCGCGGGCCGTGGCCAGAATGGCCGGCACCAGGTAGGCAAAGCTCTTGCCGACGCCCGTGCCCGCCTCCACCACCAGGTGGTGCCCGTCGCGCAGCGCGGCGTCGACCGCGTGGGCCATTTCGAGCTGCTCGCCGCGCTGCTCGTAATTCGACAGCCGGGCGGCAATCCGGCCGCTGGAACCCAGGATTTCTTCGACTTCAAGCATGACCCCAGCCTACCAGTTGCCGGGCTCCGCGCGTAGAAGCCCCCGCTTTTACGAACCCCGCACGACACCCATACCAGCCCGAAGCGCAAGCGAGGTTAATCAATCGGCCTTTCCTCGCTTGCGCTTCGGACTGGTGTTTTGCAGGCCGCCCGACCACATCGGTTCCCGCACGATCCGCAACCCAGCGGCGACACTGCCCCGACGGGGGGTGTTTCGCCGTGTTTTCCGAATCGCCCCGTTTCCTTCAAAGGGCCACCCTGGTTACAATAAGGGTTAGTCTGATTTTGGAGGGAAGAACTCATGCCGCGTTTGAAGGCCGTTTGCCGCAATCTCTATTGGTCGGCGTTTGTCGCCGTGTATTGCCTGATCGTCCAGGCACCCGCCTGGGCCCAGCAGGCCGCACAGGCCAAGGAAGAATCGCGCGGCGCGGGTCCGTGGGTGCTGCCCTATGCGCTCGTCATTCTATGCATCGGCCTCGGAATGATGGTCCTCTGCCGGACGTCCCGACGATCCGATCGAGCACGACCGCAACAATACGAAGCCCTAAAGACCAAAGACTGATTCCCACGATGTAGCACACCCGCCCCCGGGTGTGAAACACCCGCCACACGATGCAACACCCCCGCCCCCGGCTGCGCAATCGCCCAACCGCCCACGCCACGCCGAATCACGACGTCACGCGCTGATCGGTCCGTCCCATCGCCTTGGGCTTCGCGATTGCCTCACCGCGACAGGCCGCCTTGCAGAACTCGGCGATTTTCGCGACCACGATTTCCTGCTGCTGGGTGGTCAACCCCGGGAAGATCGGCAACGCCAGCACTTCCTCGGTCGCGCGATCCGTTTCGGGCAAATCGCCCTTCCGGTAGCCGAGGTACTTCAGGCATTGCTGCTCGTGCAGCCCCAGGGGATAGTAGATTTCGGTGCCGATCTTGGCCGCGCCCAGACACTCGCGCAGCGCGTCCCGCTTGCCGCCCAAAACGCGGACGACGTACTGGTTCCACACGTGGCGGCGATTCGAGCCGTCCGCCGGGCAGACGATCTGCCCGTCAAGACCCGCGTCGGCGAACAACTGGGCGTAACAAGCGGCGTTCGCCTGCCGCTGCTCGGTGTAGTCGTCGAGATGCTTCATCTTGACGTTCAGCACGGCCGCCTGGAACGAATCGAGCCGGCTGTTGATGCCGATGACCTGGTGGTAGTAGCGGGGTCTCATGCCGTGGCCGCGCAACAACTGGAGCCGGTCGGCCAACTCGTCGTCGTTGGTCGTCAACATGCCGCCGTCGCCCGCGCCGCCAAGGTTCTTCGTCGGGTAGTAGCTGAAGCAGCCGATCCGGCCGATCGAACCGGCTCGCCGCCCGGCCCACTCGGCCCCGATGGCCTGAGCCGCGTCCTCGACCACCGGAATTCCCGCCTTCGCCGCTATCGCGCCGATTGCGTCCATGTCGGCACACTGGCCGAACAGGTGAACCGGCAAGATCGCCTTCGTGGCCGAGGTCATGCACGCCTCGACGGCCGCCGGATCGAGATTGAACGTGTCGGGCTCGATGTCGGCGAACACGGGCGTCGCGCCAAGCCGCGTGACCGCGCTGGCGGTGGCAAAAAACGTGAAGCTCGGCAGAACGACTTCGTCGCCCTGGCCAATGTCCAGGGCCATCAACGCCAGCAGCAGCGCGTCGCTGCCCGAAGCGCAACCGACCGCGTGTTTCGCTTGGCAATACTCGGCCGTTGCCCGTTCCAGCTTGGTGACTTCCGGCCCAAGAACAAACGCGCCCGACTGGCAGACGCTTCGCAGGGCATCGACCATCTCGTCCATCAACGGCGCGTGTTGCTTGGCGAGATCCAACAGCGGAACTCCCTGGGGTGTGGTGGTCGGTTGGGCGGCCGGCGAGTTGGCAGTAGTCGTTTGCATGGGCGTATCTCCAGGAACGGCAAGAAGGAAAGAAAGGGCTCTTTGTATCTCTCAAGGAAGCGGCCGACGTTCGGCTCGCCGCGAACCAACAAGGCCCCCTATACGGAACGGCCCGGACGGCGGCAAGAAACGACGGCGACGGTAGACCTTTTTGCGATTTGCGTCAAGAGAGATTGACCAGCGACGCGAGTGAATCCGCCGCCCCCTGAATCGCCCGATTCACGGGGCCAACCGGGATGATTCACCAAACCGGAGGGTCGGCCGAGTTGACATGCCGCCAAGGACCTACCAATAATCCGGATCGAC
>DOEZ01000043.1 GCA_003532715.1 Planctomycetaceae bacterium | reverse complement strand
CGCACGAGCTGGGCCACGCCATGCACGGCTACTACGCCAACAAAACCCAGCCCTATCCGACGGCCGACTACTCGATCTTCGTCGCCGAGGTGGCCTCGACGCTGAACGAGGCCCTGTTGATCCACAAGGTGCTCGAAACGATCGAGGACGACGACGTCAAGCTCTCGGTGCTGATGAACTACCTCGACGGCCTGCGCCAGACCGTCTTCCGCCAAACCCAGTTCGCCGAGTTCGAGTTGGCCGTCCACCAGCGCGCCGAGGCGGGCGAACCGCTCACCGGCGACGCCATCAGCCAGATCTACGGCGACATCTTCCGCAAATACTACGGCCACGACGAGGGCCTGTGCGATGTGGACGAGAAATACTTCATCGAATGGGCTTTCGTCCATCACTTCTTCTACGACTACTATGTCTACCAGTATTCGACCTCGTTCACCGCGTCGACCGCCCTGGCCGAGAAGATTCTGGCCGGCGAGCCGGGCGCCGTCGAAAAGACGATCGCGTTCCTGTCGGCCGGCGGCTCGAAATACCCGATCGACACGCTCCGCGACGCCGGCGTCGACATGCTCACTAGCGAACCGTTCGACAAGACCATGCAGGCCATGAATCGCGTCATGGACCAGATCGAAGAGATTCTGGATCGGAAAGAACGGAAATAGTCTCGGGGTTGGTTCACCACGAAGGCGCGAAGGGGGCCCGCACGTTGGCTGAACGAACGCGCGAACGGTCTTTCTTGGGAACACTGATTCTCGCTGATCGACGCTAATACGAGAAGATTAGCGTCAATCAGTGTTCCGTCTCCTCGACTACCCGAGAAACGCCTGTTAAGCCTTAACGCTTCCGTCGAGAATTCCGATTCCGGCGACGCGACCTGTCCGCTTGACCTGGTGGGTCCAGTCGCCTGTGACGGGCAAGGCGTCGCGAACTCCGGCAACCGTCTGGTTTCGGCAATAGCTCTTATCAACTCGGGACGATTTTCTATAGGAAGGACCCTCCGCGCACATCTTCGGAAAGGAGCCGTTGTCATGAGGACAATTCGCTTGGTTGGCCTGACGGTTTTGGTCGTCGTCGTGGCCGCGACCGCACATGCTCAATACACGCTTTACGGGGCGCCCGACGTCTTGCGGCTTCCGTCGCCGCAAAACCAGCCGACGGCCCAGCCGACCTGGGAGGCGGCTCAGGCGACGTCCTATCCGGCCTACGGGAGGGCTGCCCTACCCGCGCCCGATCCGGCGTCGCAAGCCGCGCCGGTTCCGCGGTCGTACGTCGGCGACCCGCCGGCGCGAACGCCCAACCTGATGAATGAGATGCTTGGCGAGTCGAGCCGTCCTCAGTCGTTCGCGTCCGACGACTGCAGCGAGCGGGACTGCGCCGCGTCGTGCGTGGCGACGGCCTGCGCGCCACCGTGCTCGCCCTGGTTCGCCTCGGCCGGATGGCTCGTGTTGGGCCGCGACAAGGCCAACCGCGTTTGGACGAGCTACGACGCGGGCGACGAGGCCGACCAGTTGACCAACACCAACGACATCGAACTCGATTGGGGCAACGGTGGCGAAATCCGCTTCGGCCGGCGATTCTGCGGCGGCTGCAACCCCTGGGCGATCGAGGGCGTGTATTGGACCACCAAGCCGTTTGACGGCTTCTTGAGCACGACCAATCCCGAAGACCCGTTCCTCGTCAGCACGCCGCTGCGCGTCAGCGAAATCGAGTTCGACGGCGTCAACGGCGTCGATCTGTTCGACAACGCGATCGAACACCGTCTGTGGCGTCGCAACGAGTTCCACAATGTCGAAATCAACTTCATCGGCGGCGATTTCCTGCGCGATTGCGCTCCGCACTGGAACGTCCAATGGCTGGTGGGAGCTCGTTACCTTCGGTTCGATGAGGACTTGGTATTCGGATCGCTGCGGCAGGGCGAGTGGGGCGGAAGCGGCGGAGAGTACGAAGCCTATCTCGGTAACCGCGTCAAGAACAACCTGGTTGGATTCCAGGTCGGCTTCGACGCGCGCGGATCGCACTGGCACAACCTGCAGCTCTACCTCGCTCCGAAGATCGGCATCTACAACAACTACGTCGAGAACACGTTTTCGCTGTATCGGGGCGACGGCGTTGTCGCCAACCCGACCGCGGCGAGCGGCGTCGTCGGCACCTACCCGGTCCGTTCATCCGACAACTTCCTTTCGGTGCTGACCGAAATCGACCTGGGGCTCTACTGGCACATCACTGAACGATGGTCGGCCAAGATCGGCTATCGCGTCGTGGCGACCACCGGCATGGGGCTGGCCGATCACCAGATCCCGACCTACGTCGTCGATATCCCCGAAATCCGCGAAATCGACCACAACGGCAACCTGCTGTTGCACGGAGCGTTCGTCGGCTTGACGTACAACTATTGATGGTTGTGGGCGCCCGCGAGTTCCGCGCGAGCGTCGAACGGAAGAGGCATCCAACGGGACAGATTGCGACAACCAGGGCGACCGGCCGGGCAAGGACGATCGCCCTGGTTCGTTTCTTGGCGCGTGGGAAGAGAGCCTCACCGCCGGTTCGCCTTGTCAGGCAGCCGAATATCCTTCAGACGGAAGGGAACCGCCGTCGGTTCGCCCACCCTGTCGGTGATCGTGCATCGAATGGCCTTCACCTTGACGCCATCGGGCAACGGATTGAAGTGGTACTCGTTGGTTGCGCCGTCCGGCCCGCTCCCGGAGCTCCACGAAAAACCGTCCGAACCGCCGGTAGTCTTCGGAGTTCCTCCCGGTCCCCACGACGCGCCTCCAGAGCCCCCGCTGCTTCCCCACGCCGCGCCTCCCGCACTGCCGCCGCTACGAAAACCGCTACTGCCGCCCGAACCGGATCGCGTCTGCGCGGCCTCGTGCGTCCGGCCATCGGTGTCTTCGAGCGTCACGTTCAGCCGCGACCGCGATGTCATCATTCGCTGCATTCGTTCGAAGGGATCTCGCGGGTTTTTCGAGGGCGCGCCGGAGACGGCCAAAGCGACATTGACGCCTTCGGCCGTGTTCTCGAATCCGACCAATTTCACCGTGTTGCCCTGGTCCTTCTTCACCGTTCCGCGCGAGAGTTCCCTTCCCTGAAGGACAAAATCACTCTGTTTCGCTTCGGCAACCAACAATTCGCCCTCGAGCGAACGCAGATAGCTCGCCTTGGCCGATGCGCCGGGCCTGTACAGGTGAATCGCGGTGCGCCCGCTTCCCCGGGGATAATCGACGCCTTCCATGCGCATCCGCCTTGCCGCGGGGAATCCGGGCGACTCGAACTCATTGCCCAGATCGTCCGTCGCTCGCACCTTCCCGTTGACTTCGCAGAGTAGGAATTTCCCTTGGCGCGACTTCGAGGGTTCGACCTTTACGTCAAGAACGAGGTTCGGCCGCGTGTACGACACGCCGAAGCCACCGCCCATGCCCCCACCTCCACCTCCCGCCATTCCGCCCGCCGAAGTCGTCACTTCAGTTCTCACTCGCGAGTTTCCCTCTTGCCGCGTTGACTGCTTCGAGTCGTCGCTCGACCATTCCTTCCAGGAGGAGTCTTGCGACCTCGCCTGCGGCGTCATCGGGAACCAGGTCCATTGGCTCGTCGTGAGGCGATTCGGCTCGAACCGCACTCGGTCCACGGCAACCGTGTAGTCGCCCGACTTGTCGCTGGCAAGCAACGCCACCTCGGTGGCCGCTCCCTTGACTTGTCCTGCCTGCCGCGCGATCTCCCGGTCGTCGAGCCTCTCTTGGGCGACCACTCGCCAAGGCAGGAGCCCCAGCACGGCTACCGCCGCGAGAAACCAGGAAACCGCGACCATTCCACGCGACTCTGTTCCGAAGTCTTTCATGGCACGAATCCTCCG
>DOEZ01000462.1 GCA_003532715.1 Planctomycetaceae bacterium | reverse complement strand
GTTGACTCCACCGGCGCCGAGACGGGCGGCGCGGGCGGCGAGGCGACCACCGATTCGGCGACCGGGGTCGCGCTGGTCGCTGCCGGGGAGTGGGACTCGAGGATCGGCGGTTGGGCAGTCGCCGGCGAGGCCTGTATACTGCGAGAGCGGTCGCGCATCTTCGTGCGTCGCCGGGCAGTGGCGTCGAAGTGGAGGATGGGGCTTGCGACGCCCATGCTGGCCGTCGTGGAGGGTTCGACCGTTTCTGATGCAGGTTTCATAATCGGAACTTCCGTGGTTATTTTCGTGCTTCGTTCGAGATAGGCGTGATACGTGACTTCTTCCGGACTGCCCGAATGGACACCGGCCAGAACGCTCCGATGTCGATCCGGGGCAAGCGTCGTCGGGGCCAGGGGCACGGTGAGCACTTCGGCATGCCGTGCGAGTCGCGGCGAAACTCGCTCCAAGCCCGGATCGGCCGGGATCGCGAGCGAGTCGAGTTCCATCGTGGCCTTCAGCAGAGCCACCATGCCGGCGCCGGCGCCCGTGTCGCCCAGTTGGCCCGCCGAGATACTGAGCACGGCCGGGCGCGACCGTGCCGGATGGCTCAATGCCTCGGCGAGGCCTCGCCACTGCGCCGCGTCGGCGTGGGCCACGCCGCTCGCCGTGGTCTCCACGAGTGCCACGTCGGCCGCCGAGGCCCCCGCGTCGGCCAGTGCCCTACCGACGGCCAATCGCACGGCCCGATCCTGACATGGGTCGTACGCGGCGCCCACTCCGCGGACGATACCGAAGATCGGATCTCCATCGCGACGTGCGTCCGAAAGCCGCTTGAGCAGCACAGCGCCGCATCCCTCGCCGGGCAGGGTGCCGTCGGCGAGCGCGTCCATCGGCGAGCGGGAGGCGCCGACAGGCAACCGTCCGCGAACGGACCATTCTTCGAAATGGACCGACGTCATGTCTTGCTCGCCGCCGACACAGACCATCATATCGCAATCGCCGCTGCGGAGGAATTCGACGCAACAGCCCAACGCCGCCATCGAGGAAGCGCCCGCCGCGTCGACCGCCACGGCCGAACCCATCAGGTCGAATGTCTTCGTGATGCGCGATGCCAGGGCGCTGGCCGTGAAACTGCCGGTTTCATCAAGCAGGATGGGCATGTGCTTCAGCAAAACTTCACCGTACGATCGGGCAATGCCCTCAATCAGATCCTCGGCAATGCCCTTCTTGCGAAGCAATTGCGCGAGCCGCTCTTGAAAGTCGGGAAGCCTAAGGCAAACGGCCAATTCGGCGGCACACGCCCCGCCGAACGTCGTCCCCACCACCACGCCGACCCGGCGACGGTCGAACGGCCGCTCGTGGTAGCCCGATCGCTGGATCGCCTGATCCACCGCGTCGAGAATCATGAATTGCAGGGGACTAGCCTGGGCGATCTCCTTTGGCGGAATCTTGTGCTTGCGCCAGTCGTATTCAAAACCGGTGACGTAGCCGCCGCGAATCTTTGGCGACGTTGTCTCGGGCCGGAAGACGTCGTTCGGATTCCAGCGATTTTCGGGCGCCACGATTTTGGGATCGCGTCCGCTGGTCAGCAAATCCCAAAATGCCTCCAATGTCAACGCGCCCGGCACGACCGCGCCGCGGCCAACGATCGCGACGGCGCCGTCCTCGTTGACTCTCCTCGCGGAAACGGGCTTCGGGCCCTCCCTGCCGTTATTCTCCGGCTCGGAGGCTTCGTCTCGCGCGACGCTCGCCTCCGACGGCAATGTTGCGACTTGCAGAGTCGTCGATCGCGGCCCGACAAAATCGTCGACGACCACGTGGACGTTGAGTCCTCCGATTCCAAACGCACTCACACCCGCGCGTCGTGGCGTCCCATCGGCATGTCGCGGCCAGGGAACTTCGGTTCGCGGAATGTAGATCGGGACGCTTTCCCAGTCGATCTGGGGATTCAGCGGCCGATTGTCGATGGCCGGGGGGATCAGGTCGTGTTCCAAGGCGAGAATCGTCTTGAGGACGCCCACCAATCCGGCGACTTCGAGTGTGTGGCCTACGTTGAGTTTCGCGCTTCCGGCCGGGATCTTCTTGCCCGGCGGCAAACGGCCGTCGAGCACCTTGGTCAGCGCCGAGATTTCGGTGACGTCGCCCAGCGAGGTCGACGTGGCATGGGCTTCGATATATTCGAGCTGGTCAATAGCTACCTCGCCGCCGTAGGCTCGCCCGACCGCTTCGATCTGCCCTTCCGGGCGAGGAGCCCAGAGACTCTTTCCGCGGCCGTCCGAGGAAAGCCCGGCCGAAGGTAGTACCGCCAATATGCGGTTTCCGTCGGCGACCGCCCGAGACAGCATCTTCAGCAGGAGCACGACGTAGCCTTCGCCCACGACCAATCCATCGGCCTCGGCCGAGAATGGATGCGATCCGGTCGGCGAGAGCGAATGCGACTGTGCGAAAAGCACCAGGGTATCCGAGTGGAAGCACGAGGCGCCTCCCACGATGGCCATGTCAACGTTGCCGAGTTGCAAAGCACGTATTGCTTGCACCAGCGCGCGCGAGGAAGACGCACACGCCGCGTTAAACGACATGTAAGGTCCATCGAGGGCAAATGTTTCGGCGATAAGTCCGGCCGCCAGGCTCGCACCGAAGTAGGGCGTGCCGTCCGCGGCCCGGCGAGGACAGTCGCGGCGGACTTCGTCGATCATCTCCCGGATGACTTCCTCGCCCAAGCCCTGGCCAAGCTGCTCGAATCTGGCGGTTTCACGAAGGAATTTGGCCGTCTGGCCGATGAACGTGGCGTAGGTCAATTCGGCGGCCACGCCGCTGGCGGCGGCATGTCCGACGTAAACGCCAGTGTTGGGGTGGGGCACGGCGGCTGGATCGAATCCAGCGTGACGGCACGCCGCCGCAGCCACTTCACAAAGCGTTACGTGAGCAAGGTCGTGAGACGCAATGGCCTTTTCCGAGAGGGGGCAAAGTTGCCGGTCGACCGGCTCGTAGGAAACCAAGGCAGCCAGATCGGAATACGTTCGGTTCACCGTTCCGCGCGCGGGATGGTAGTAGAGCTTCCGGTTGAGACGCTCGTCGGGAACACGTCCGCAAGCCGTGCGGCCGCCCCGAACCAATTCCCAGAACTGATCGAGATTCTTGGCCCCCGGCAAGCGGCAACCCATGCCGATTACGGCAACCGCCGAATCAGAATACGTTTTTTTCACGGCAGCGTTCCATTCGGTTGTGAACACAAACGTTTAGCCGTCGAGTCTTCCCACCGTTTCCGTGAGGAGGCTCTCCGGGGAACTACCCTCGCTTGCGAAGCGTCCCGAGACGCTCGCAAGCACGTCCAATAGCTGCTCGGCCGACAGGGCTCCGGCCTCGCTCGACAACAGTCCGGCGGACATCGCCTGGCGTGGAGTCAGGCGTCCTTGGACACATTTTTGAAAGGTCTTCGAATTCAGGTAAAGCAGGTCGCCGCGGTCTGGCGCGAGACCCCGCTCGGCGGCTACCGGTCGGCGGCCGTTTACAACCAAGGTCCATTCGCCGCCGCCCGAACCATTGACTTGGAGGCCAACCGTGACGTCTCCCGTCTTGTTTCGGTCCAGGGTCACGGGCAAAATGCCCGCAAGGTGTTCAGCTACGTCAAACTCGACGGGCTGGATCTTGGGACGGGGCCAGCCGAAGTTTGTTGCCAATGCGAACCGCGAGGTGCGCAGCAGCATTTCAAAATCCGGAACGCACGACGCCAAGTGAGGCGCCGCGCGGAGCAAGTTGCTTCGGTCGAACTCCGGGTCGTCTCGCCAATACGATTGGTACGCCTCCATCTGGCTGGTAAACGCCTCCTGTATTTTTTCCAGTTCGGGAAACACCTCG
>DOEZ01000677.1 GCA_003532715.1 Planctomycetaceae bacterium | reverse complement strand
CGCGCCGGCGCCGTCGCCGAAGAGCGGATAGGTCTTCAGGTCGTTCGGATTGAGTACGCGGCTGTTGCAGTCGGCGCCGATCACCAGCGCGCGGCGGCTGCACCCGGTGGCCACGTATTGCATTCCGGTCAGAAGAGCGTAGACAAAGCCGGCGCAAGCGGCCTGGAGGTCGAAGGCCGGCGCCCGAATGCCCAGCTTGTTTTGCACCAGGCAAGCGGTCGAGGGCATAAGCAGGTCGGGTGTGAACGTGCCGACGATCACCAAGTCGACCTCGTCGGGCGCGACGCCCGCGTCGGCCATACACCGGCGTCCGGCCTCGGCCGCCATGTCGCTGGTGGCCGTGCCCGGCGGAGCGTGGCGACGTTCGAGAATGCCCGTGCGTTGCACGATCCAATCGGCATCGCAGCCGAGTCTCGCGAGGTCTTCATTCCGAACGATGTTGTCGGGCACGCTGCTGCCGATGCCGAGCATTTCGACGCCGAGAAGACGCCCCATGCGGGATTGTTGGGTCTGAATATGTCGCTCGGTCACGGCCGCTTTCTGATCGGTGCTCATGTCGCCTCGGTATACTTCGCCTCTTCGGTTGCGGGGTGATGCTGTCGCGTGGTTCGCATCCACCCCGCATGTCGCCGGGGAAAACTAGCAGCCTACGTCTTTCGCCACCGCACCTCAAGCCCGACTGCCCCTTTTTTTGTAGTTAATTATGGGGGGATGTGTTCTTTTAGCCTCCCCTCCTTGCCAAAAGACCTAGAAATGCCCCCTAACGCGGGGGTGCAAATCGTCGATCCGAAGCGTTAAAATAAGGGACCCGTTTGTTTTTCATTTTGTAGTGAGGAGGGTTGTGAGGAATCGGGTTTGCGGGTGGTCGTCGCTGGCGTGGTATCCGCGCCACCAGAACGCGACGATCCCGGGCGTTGACTCCTCAAATTGAGACTCATGTGTATTCTGGCAATTCAGTACAAGACGGTTCGTAACGCGCCCATACTGGTGGCCCACAATCGCGAGGAGCGATTTGACCGGCCGACCCAGCCGCCCAAGATCCAGTCGGGCAAACCCCGGGCCATTTGCGGCGTCGACCGCAAGGCGGGGGGAACGTGGCTCGGCGTGAATCAGCACGGGCTGTTGGTGGTCGCCGCCAATCGCCAGAAGACGAACGTGTCGGCCGAACCTCGCTCGCGCGGCTTGCTCTGCCGCGAGCTGCTCGGAATGGCCAACGCTCGCGAGGCGGTGGAATATGCCGTGCGCGAACTGGCCACGGGCGCCTACGCGGGGGTGAACTACCTTTGCGTCGACGCCGAGTTCGGCGCGGTGGTCCACGGGGGCAACCACCTCGAAACCCGCGAACTGATGCCTGGTCTTCACGTCATGACCAACGGTTCGGTCGACGACCACCGCGACGACCGTCAGGAGTTCATCCGCCGCCAGCTTACGCTGCAGAAGATCGAATCGGCCGTTACGTTTCTGGCGATGGCCAGTCGCACCTTCTCGCGCAAGCCCGACGCCTCGGGCCGTCGCGGCGTCGTGCTGACGGGCGGCGAATTCGGCACCGTCTCTTCCACGCTTCTTTCGCTGCCTCGAAAGATTCAGAACTCCGTCTTCCAGTACACCAGCGGCCCGCCCTGCGACATGCGGTACGACGACTACTCGGCCCTGCTGCGCCAGGTCCTGTCGACCGACAAGGCCCGGGAAGCGCGCGATGCGTTCGAAGAGGAAGAAGAAGAGGACGTCGCGTTGGCCGATTAGGATGCGGGATGTCGGACGCTCGCACGGACCGTCAAGGGAATGCTAACCGCGGGACGCCCATGTCCATTCATCGACTCTCGCAGAGTCTGATCAACAAGATCGCCGCCGGCGAGGTGATCGAGCGTCCCGCCAGCGCGGTCAAGGAGTTGATGGAAAACGCCGTCGACGCGCGCGCCACGCGCATCCACGTCGACGTGGCGGCCGGGGGAACGGAACTGATCCGCGTCGTCGACAACGGCCACGGCATTCCCGCCGACGAACTCGAATTGGCGCTGACCTGCCACGCGACGAGCAAGATCGAGGACGCCGACGACCTGTTTCGAGTCGGCACGCTCGGGTTCCGCGGCGAGGCGCTTGCGTCGATCGCCGAAGTCAGCCAACTCGTCCTCCGCAGCCGGACCGCCGAGCAGCCCGGCGGCGCCCAAATCGAAGCCGCCGGCGGACGGCTCTCGGAAGTCGGTCCGTGCGGCGCGCCGGTCGGAACCACCATCGAGGTCCGCAATCTGTTCTTCAACATGCCGGTCCGCCGCAAGTCGCTCCGCTCGGCGCAAACTGAATTGGCCCACGTCAAGGAAGCCTTCATGCGAATCGCCCTGGCCTTGCCGGGCATCGACTTCACCTTGACCCACAACGACCGGACCGTCGTCGAGCTTGCCGGCACGCGCGGCTGGCTCGACCGGATTGCCGTGTTGTTCGGACGCGAACTGGCCGAAAACCTGATTTGGGTCGAAAGCGAGCAATCCGACGTGCATCTGTCGGGCTACGTGGCCCGGCCGAGCCATACGCGGTCGAACAATCAAACGCAGTATTTGTTTCTCAATTGCCGCTACATTCGCGACCGGTCGCTGCAACACGCGCTGCGCGAGGCCTATCGGGGGCTGATCATGACCGGCCGGTCGCCGATCGCCTTTTTGAATCTGGCCATGCCGCCCGAGGCGGTCGACGTGAACGTCCACCCGACGAAGACCGAGGTTCGGTTCCACAACGGGGGCCACCTCTACGGCCAGCTTCTCTCGACGATTCGGACCAAATTCCTCGCGACGGACCTGCACGCTCGGGCATGCGGCGAAAGCGAATCGGCGGCTGCTTGCGACGAGGCCCAGGCGGCCAAGGTTCGCGAAGAGCTGGTCGGTTGGGCCAAGGGCAAGGTGAGCGATTGGGAGGTGGACGAAGCCCGGGAGGAAGGTCCCGATCGTCAAACGGCCTTCGACGTCGAATCGCGACCGTGGTCGGACCCGCCGTTGGAAATCACGCGGTTGGATCGAAGCTGGACTCCGGCGGGCGGGCGCGGGACCGCGCATGCCGTGCCGAACCGAGAACCTTCGGGTTCGGCCTGTCCCGACGCGGCGGTCGAGCCGGAACAAACGGAACGCCGAACGATCGGCGGCCCCCACATGCCGCGCGCCGTGCAGGTCCACGATCGGTATCTGGTCACGGAGAGCGACGAGGGGCTGATGATTTTCGACCAGCACGCCCTGCACGAGCGGATTCTGTACGAACAGTTGCGCGCCCGCGTTGCGTCGAGCCGCCTGGAAACCCAGAGCCTGCTGGTGCCCGAGCCGGTGGACCTCGCGCCGGCCGAGGCGGCCGTCCTGATCGAGCACGGCGAGACGCTGGAGCGGCTGGGCATGAAGGTCGAGCCGTTCGGAGGCGATACGGTGTTGATTTCCGGCTATCCGGCCATGTTGGCCAACCTGAACCCGGCCGAGGTGCTTCGCGAGTTGCTCGAACCGCTGATGTCCGCCGGCGCGGAGCCCAACCGCGCCGATATGCTCGACAACCTGCTGCACGCGATCGCGTGCAAGGCGGCCATCAAGGCGGGCGATCGCCTGGCCCCGGAGGAAATCACGACCCTGCTCGAACAGCGGCACCTGGTCGACAACGCCCACCACTGCCCCCACGGGCGGCCGACCGCGTTGGTTTTCAGCCGCGAGGACCTCGACCGGCAGTTCAAACGAATTTGACCGCCGCACATGATACAACGAACCTGTAGCACGGCCGCCCTCGGCTGTGGAGACCAAAATGTAGCACGGCCGCCCTCGGCTGTGGGAACCAAAATGCACACCTGCACAGCCGAGGGCGGCTATGCTAGCTATTAAGCGGCTATACTATCTATTAAGGCGGCTGTCCTCTATCGCGGACATGGAGATCTGGAAACATGATTTGCGTCAGTATCGGCCGTAGCCGGCACAAGATGGTCCTTGCCGAGCATCGGCACCTGGTCGAGCAGGGCGCGAAGATGGTCGAGTTGCGGCTCGATTACATTCGCGGCGACGTCAATATCCCTCGTCTGCTGGCCGACCGACCGTGTCCGACGTTGATAAGTTGTCGGCGCGAGATCGACGGGGGACGTTTCACGGGCGACGAGCAGCAACGGCAGTTGCTCTTGCGCACGGCGATTGCCGAGGGGGTCGATTACATTGATCTCGAAGAGGACATCGCCGGCTCGATCCCCCGTTTCGGCAAGACGAAGCGAGTCGTCAGCTTGCACGATTTCCGCAAGACGCCCGACGATCTCGACGAGGTCCACCGGCGGTTGTCGCGGTTCGATCCCGACATCATCAAGATCGCCACGATGGCCAATCGGCCGCACGACAACGTTCGCATGCTCGACCTGGTCCGAAGGTCGGAGATTCCGACGGTCGGGCTGTGCATGGGCGACATCGGCGTGCCCACGCGGATTTTGGCCGGCCGTTTCGGCGCCCCGTTCACCTTCGCCACGTTCAGCCACGAGCGTAGCTTGGCCCCGGGGCAACTCAGCTTCGACGAGATGGTCCAAACCTATCACTACGACCAGATCAACGAACAGACCGAGGTGTACGGCGTCATCGCCGACCCGATTGGGCACAGCCTCAGCCCGCTGATCCACAACGCGGCTTTCGCCGAGCGCGGGATGAACCGGATCTATCTGCCGATGCGCGTGCCGCGCGAGGACGTGCGCACCTTCCTCGCCGAGGCGGACCAATTGGGCGTCAAGGGACTGAGCGTGACGATTCCGCACAAGGAGGCCGTGCTGGAAATGCTGACCGGTTCGGACGGCATCGTCCAAGGCATCGGCGCCTGTAACACGATTGTGTTTCAGGAAGGCGAGCGAATCGGCTACAACACCGACTACCGCGCGGCCATGGAAAGCCTCGAAGAAGCCCTGGGCGGCGTTCAGGGCGATCGGAATCCGCTCGTCGGCAAGACGGCCCTCGTGCTGGGCGCCGGCGGGGTGGGCAAGGCCATCGCTTTCGGCCTGATTCGCCGCGGAGCCACCGTCATTCTTACCGACGGGCAGACGCGAATCGCCGAACGGTTGGCGGCGCGACTTCAATGCCAGACCATCGACTGGCCGAAGCGGCACACCGTCTCGGCCGACATCCTGATTAACGGCACGCCGATCGGCATGCACCCGAACGTCGATGAGACGCCCTTCCCGAAGCATCACTTGCGGCCGGCCATGGTCGTTTTTGACGCCGTCTACAATCCCGAATCGACGCTGCTGGTCAAGGACGCCCGCTCGCGCAACTGCCGCGTCGTCACGGGCGTCGATATGTTCGTTCGTCAGGCGTGTCTGCAATTCAAACTGTTCACCGGCGAGGACGGTCCCGCCGAAACCATGCGAGAAGTAATCCGTCGCACAATTGCGGCGGCAAGGTATTAGGAGGCGAGGGACGCGGGGCGAGGGGCGAGAACGTAGACAATGCGACACGAGCAATACGACCCCCAGCCAGCGTCCCCCAGCCCCCAGTCCCCAGCCCCCAGTCCCCAGTCCCCTATGTTCCTCACCCTCATCGGCTATCGCGCTACCGGCAAGACTACGCTTGCTCAGCTTCTGGCCGAGCGGCTTGGTTGGGATTGGATTGACGCCGACGTCGAAATCGAGCGTCGCGCGGGCAAGTCGATCGCGCGGATCTTCGCCGAGGACGGCGAATCGTTCTTTCGCGACCTCGAAGCTGTCGTGACGGCTCACTTGTGCGGTCGGTGGCGGTTGGTGCTCGCCGCCGGCGGGGGAGCGCCTCTGCGCGAGGAAAACCGGTTCGCCATGCACGCCGCCGGGCCGGTGGTTTGGCTCCGCGCCAAGCCCGAGACGATTCTCACTCGAATGATGGGCGACGCCACGACGGCCGGCCGCCGGCCGAATCTGACCGATCAGGGGGGGCTGGCCGAGATCGTTGAACTGCTGGCCCTGCGCGAGCCGATCTACCAAGAAGCGGCCGATTTGGCGATCGATACCGAGGGCAAGACGCTCGAATCGCTGACGGCCGAGATACTCGACCGGCTTCACCTGCTTCCGGGGTCAGAGGACTCGCCGTGAACCTGATTCTGGCCATTCCGATCGAGGTTCGCATTGCCTGCCTTTTTCTGCTCGGCGGCCTGCTGGGCGGTTTGGCCAATTGGGCCGTCTACCGGTTGGCCTGGAACCGGCGGTCGATTAGCCCCTGGTCGCCGCCCGACTCTCGCGCCCCGCGGCGGATCGCGTTCGATCGGGTGCCTATTTTCGGCTGGTTGACGCTGCAGCGCGAGGCGGCGATCCACGGCCGCGGGTTCTGGGTTCGGCCCATGCTGGTCGAACTGGCCGCCGCATTTGGGCTGGCTTGGCTCTACCACTTCGAGGTCACGTGCGCTGGGTTGATTGTTGCCGACATTCCGCGACCCGTGCCGGCCGATTGGCAGG
>DOEZ01000547.1 GCA_003532715.1 Planctomycetaceae bacterium | reverse complement strand
GAGGACGTCGACGGCGCGACCGGCATGAAAGTGCAGTTCGTTGCGCAACCGCAGCAGGAATTCGCGCGCCGACTGAATTACCAGGAGATCTTCGGCGGAGAGAACGCCCGTCGCGGCCAACGACTCGGGATCGTTGATCCCGTACCAAAGGAACCCCGCCCATCGCAGCAGTTGAATGTCGCGGAGTCCGCCGAGCGATTGCTTGAGGTTTGGCTGCAGAAGGAAGACCGTGTCGCCGAAGCGGTGGCGTTCGTCGTGTCGTTCGCGGACAACGCGGTCGAGCATGGGACGCGCGTTCGGCTGGAACTGGCGTCGGAATTGCTCCTGAAACCGTTGGAACAAGTCGCCACTGCCCAGAAGAAGGCGCGATTCGACGAGCGACGTGCAGGTGGCCGGGTCTTCCAGCGCCAACCGGCACGCGTCGGACGGCGTTCGGACGGCGTGTCCCACGGTCAACCCGCTGTCGAAGACGTCGCGGAAAAATCTAGCCGCCACGCGAGCGGTCCGTCCGGCGACGGCGTCCTCGTGCAAGATCATCAAGTCGACGTCGCTGAACGGGGCCAGATCGCTTCGGCCATATCCGCCGTGGGCGACGACGGCGATTTGTCGAAGCAGGCCGTCAGCGTCGTCCTTGTCTTCGTTCAGGTCGGCCAGGGTGGCGTGTAGCAGCTTTTCGACGACCGTGTCTCGCAGCCGTGTGATCCGCGAGCAGACCTCGCCGCCCGCGAGTCCCTTGTTGTGTTCTTCCTTGAGCTTCTTGTCCTCCGCCGCGAGGTATTTCTTGGCGACGGACGGCGTGAAATCGAGTGCTGTCATCATCGAACGACGCGTTCAAAGGGCGTCTTTTCCGGTCTCGCCCGTGCGAATGCGTATGGCCTCCGCCAGGTCGGTGACGAATATCTTGCCGTCGCCCGTGTTTCCCGTTCTGGCCACGCGTAGAATGGCGTCAATGATGTCGCGAGTGCGATCGGCGGGCACGACCACCTCGATCTTGAGTTTGGGCATGAATTCGACCTCGTACTCGGCGCCGCGGTAGATTTCCTTGTGTCCCTTTTGGCGTCCGAATCCGCGCACCTCGGTCACGGTCATTCCGACAATTCCCACGGCGGTGAGGGCATCCTTGACTTCCTCAAGCTTGTAATCGCGAATAATGGCTTCTATTTTCTGCATGGTTGGCCTCCTTGGCGGCCTCTCGTAATTCCGGCAGCGGTCAATGCGCGTGCCAACATGTGCCTGGCGAAGATGTGGTCGATTTCAGAGGAAGATATATCCTTCCTCGCCGTGTTGACTCAGATCGAGCCCCTCGATTTCGTCTCGCTCGGTCACTCTCAAGCCCATGACGGCATCCAGGATTTTCAGTAGGATAAAGGTAACCGTCACGGCCATGATCCAGGTGATCAGCGTGGCGATAACCTGTCCGAAAAGAACGTTTCCACCTTCGATCAGACCGAGCGGCGATCCCTCGGCCATGTCGGATACGGCCCGCGTGGCAAAAACACCCGTGAGAATCGCGCCGAGGGTCCCTCCCACGCCGTGGACGCCGAACGCATCGAGCGAGTCGTCGTAGCCGAGCTTGTTCTTGAGCGTGGTGCAGGCGAAGAAACAGACGATTCCGGCGGCCGCTCCCATGGCGATGCCGGACATGGGCTGAACGAAACCGGCGGCCGGCGTGACGCAGACCAATCCGGCGACCAATCCGGAGCAAGCGCCGAGGATGCTGGGTTTGCCGCGTTTGATCCATTCGATACCGGCCCAGGCGATCGCGCCGGCCGCCGCGCCGAAGTGGGTCACCACAAACGCGCCGGCGGCGAGTTCGTTTGCCGCCAGGGCGCTTCCGGCGTTGAATCCGAACCATCCGAACCACAGCATGGCGGCTCCAATCGCCGTATACGTCATGTTGTGCGGCGGCATGGGCTCGCTGCGAAATCCGAGTCGTTTCCCCACCAAGAGGGCGCAGACCAACGCCGACGCGCCGGAACTGATATGCACGACGGTGCCTCCGGCGAAATCGAGCGCCCCGCCGCCGGTTATCGACGCGTGGGGGCTACCGAAGGCCAGAATGCCTCCGTCCCAAACCCAGTGGCACAGCGGACAATAGACCAGCGTACCCCACAGGATCGAAAAAACGACCATCGTCGAAAACTTCATCCGTTCGGCAAACGCGCCGCAGATCAACGCCGGCGTGATGATGAAGAACATGCCCTGAAAGAGCATGTGGGTCAACCTCGGAATGACGCCCTCCAACGGCACGAACGGCGCGCCGTCGCGCCACTGCGATTGGACGTTCTTCAAGCAAAGGAACTCGCCATTGCCGATCCAAGCGCCGTCGCCGCCGAACGACAGAGAGTATCCCCATAATCCCCAGATAACCGTCATGAGCCCCATCAGGAAGATGCACTGCATCATCACTCCGAGTACATTCTTCTTGCGAACCAGGCCGCCGTAGAACATGGCCAGCCCCGGCGCGGTCATGAACAGCACCATTGCCGAGGCCGTCATGATCCAAGCGTTGCTGCCCGTGTCGAGCGTCGCTTCCGTCGCGTCGGCGGTCGCGGTCTTGACCGCGAGGGATTCAGCGTCTTGAGCCGATGCCGGCGAGGCGATCGCACCGACGAGCAAGAGAATCGTCAGTCCCGTCACAATCCGCCGAAGCAGGTTCTTTCCGCCGTTCATGGTGATCGATCGATCTTCGTGGAATTATTGGGATCAAAAACGGCTCGCTGCCGGCGTCGAGAAACAACCTACCACGACGGCGTCGGGCATGCGGCGAGCGGCCAAGAACGCGACGCGGCGAAATACGGAGTTGTTCTCGAACCATCTTGAGACCCGAGAGGCAAGCAAACAGCGTGCCGAATCCGCGCGCGACGACCTCGCGGCAACCGTGCTTGGCGACGGTTCGTCCGTGCTTTACGCGGGTTCTTTGACCGCCGAAGACGCCGACCCCGTTTCCGACCTACCCGAACACTGCGCGTCCTTCGCGCATGGAATGACCATAAAATAGGCATTCTGCCGACGGAAAGGCCCGTCCGGCCGAAACGTGCTCCGCTGTCTCACGCAAGAATCGCGGTTGTGCCGTTTTAGGCGGCATTGCCGCCACCTTCCGACCAACCATACCTTCCGCCGAGTCGAGCGGTGACGCCAATCGAAGGAAGTGGTCGGCTAGAACTGCACGATCACGTCGAGCGCCGTGAGGAATTGGCCGTTGCGGTGTCCGCCATCGAACGGCTTGTGTCCGGCGGGGCTGTCGCCGTCGTACCAATCCCAACGGACCTCGGGGCGAAGGAGCATGTTGCGTCGCGGCTGCCAGTTCAGTCCCAACGTGATTTCCTGGAAACTGCCCGGATAGGGGCCGGTCGCCAGGTTGCCGTCGCCCAATCCGTGGACGACCGCGCCCTGTTCGTCGCGGAACCACTCGATCCGCGCGCCGACGCTCAGGTTGCGTCGCAACTCGTAGAGGACGTAATTGCTGATTCCGTACCACTCGGCCATGCGAACGTCCTGCAAGCCTCCACCGGCACTTTGTCCGTAAGTGTTTTCGAGAACCCAACGGAGACGCGTGGTCAGATGAAGCTGCCCGACGAGGCTGTAGATGACCGTGTTGTTGCCCAGTCCTTGCTCGCCGCTGCTGATATTGAAATCAACGTCGAGCCGGCGGTTGGGGCTTGTCCAGTCGCTGCCACCTAGGAATCCGAGTTGGTCGAGTCCGTCGGTGTCGTCGAACTGATTGTTTCCGGGTGTGAAGCCGCCGCTGAGCGACAGTCCGCGGCCGAGCGTCCGCGTGGCGAGCATGCCCGTGAAGGTTCGCGGCCAGCCGTACTGGAAGGCGTAGCTGTGGGAATAGAAGAAGTTGTCGGGGGCGGGCACGGTTTCGAAGCCCATCGGCGAGTAGAAATGGCCGAGGCGGACCTTCCAGTCGTTGTAGGCGGCGTCGAGGTAGAACTGGGGCAACGCGGCTTGATAGAAACGCCTCTGCTGATCCCAAGCGGCTTCGAGTCCGTCGTCGGCCTGCGTGAATCGGGCGTCGGTGCCGTAGAGGAAATCGATGCGTCCGCCCAGATCGAATCCGCCGCCACGCGTGTCCGTCTCGCGCTGCAGAACCAAGTAGAGCTGATTCATCTGGTAGTCGCCGTCGCGGTCGTTGAACGTGACCGGGCCATTGTAGCGATCGACCGGGTCGGCCGCGTTGAGAGTGATGCCCTGGTCGAGCCAACCGCCGAACGTGAAGTCGCGGCTCGCCAGACACGAGGGTGTCAACAGGCGTCGCGGCTCGGGCCGGCCGGGCGCATTGCACGGCGGGCAATAGCTTTCGCGCGGATACCCGCCGTCCAGGGCTCGCGAGCGGTTCGAAAGCAACTGCCGCGACCGGTCTGGGCGACCGTCGGTTCCCAGGTAGTACGGCCAATGCGTCTCGGGCGGCTGAAACGGGCCGGTTTGCGGCGACATGGCGGGCGAATAGGCTTGCGCGCCGAACCGATCGAATTCGCCGACCGGCCGGGGAGGCGCGTGCGGCGCCCGGTCATCCTGGAACTCGTCGTATCGCGGCGCCGCGCGGGGCGGCATTTGCAGGTCGTCGTAGCTGGGGTCGGGCGGCAGGGCCACGTCGGGCGGCGGCAACGCGCGGGGGATTCGCGGCGGCGACTGGGTCGATTCGACTTCGTCGGGTTCGAGCAGCGCCAGTATCTGCTGCACGTCGTATCCGCGGCTTGGCTGCCCGGTCACCGATCGCGAGCGGAGAAACTGGCTGGCGGCTGCGTTTGGAACGCTCTCTTGGGCCAAACTTCGGGGGGCGGTTGGGCCGGTGGTCGAAAACCCGGAGAAGTAACCGCCGACCTCGAAGAGACCCGGATCGTCCGCATCGCACGGCGGAGAGTCGGTTGACCGGAACCGGTCAGTCGGGCCGACATCAATCGTGGTCGGCAACGCGACGGGATCCGAGCTTCGTGGGTCGGCCGACGGAGCCTGCCCTTCGATAGGCAGAGCATCGTTGACTTCGGCGGGAAGTAGATGCAAGCGAATGTCGTCGGTTGGAGCAACTTCCGTCTCGTAGTTCAACAGACGCAGCGAGGTTTGCGGTTCGGCCGAGAATGTCCCAACACGCAGCACAACAGGCTCGGCCGGCGGCGTCAACCGCGACGGCATCGCATCATCGGCGGCCCACGCCATGCGGGCTGCGAGCACCACGAGCAGTACCATGATGTCCAGAAGTCGTTTCATCTCTCTTATTCCGCCTTGGAGCGTCATGAAGTGGCTGGATCATCCCCGGGAAGAACCGACACGTTTCTGCTATCCGTTATCGTTCAACTAATCGGAAAAGTTTGCACAAATCCCGCAAACCATTGGTTTCGAGGGTCTCTCGGGGCATGCGATGCTAAACTGAGGTAAATGGAATGGATGGAGGATATTTCGGGCGTCGCGCGATGATACGGCCCACAGACAAGACACCCCCCCACATTGGCCAGTCGCCCGGCGTGGGACCGATCGCATAATGACGCATGACCGGAATGGGAAGGCGGGCCGAATTCCGATATCATGCTATTCATGTATCATGCTCCGTTCCTTCCCCCGTAAATACGAAGCCTTCCCGAATAGCCCAACCCCGGAGTCCGTCTCGTGGCCCTTCAAATGGATCAATTGGTTGCCCTGTGCAAACGTCGTGGTTTTCTCTTTCAGTCGAGCGAAATCTACGGGGGGCTTAACGGCTTCTGGGACTACGGTCCCCTGGGCGTCGAGTTGAAGCGGAACGTTCGCGAGGCGTGGTGGCGCGACATGGTCACCACCCATAACGAGATGGTCGTGCGCGAGGGGGCTCCCTCGACCTACGAGATGGCCGGGTTGGACTGCACGATCATCATGCACCCGCAAGTCTGGAAGTGCTCGGGCCATTACGACCTGTTTCACGACTTCATGGTGGATTGCCGCGAGGCAAAGAGCCGCTATCGTCACGACCAGGTTTTCGGCCGCTGGGTCGAGGCGCGAGGACAGCGATTCTTCGTCGCCACCGAGCAGCAGGGCGACGGAGCCCAGGAAGAAATGCAGCACCGTGCCCTGAAGCTCCTCGGCCTGCGAGCCAAGGACGCCGAGGATCTGAAGTGGGACGGCCCGATGATCTGCCTGACCGAGGTGGACGACGCCGCGAAGGTTTTGGGCCCTGACGCGAAAACGCTGGGCACGCTAACCGAGCCGCGTGAGTTCAACCTGATGTTCGAGACGTACACCGGCGCGATTCGTGACGAGAAGAGCAAGACATTTTTGCGGCCCGAAACGGCCCAGGGCATCTTTGTGAATTTCAAGAACGTGTTGGACAGCACGCGGGTGAAGATCCCGTTCGGCATCGCGCAAATCGGCAAGAGCTTCCGCAACGAGATCACCCCTCGCAACTTCACGTTCCGTTCGCGCGAGTTTGAGCAGATGGAGATCGAATTCTTCTGCCGTCCCGACACGTCGGCCGACTGGTACAAGTACTGGCGCGACCGCCGGTTCAAGTGGTATCTCGACTTGGGGTTGGCCGGCGAGCGGTTGCGGCTGCGCGACCATCATGTCGAGGAGTTGAGCCACTATTCGACGGGCACGGCCGACATCGAATACGCGTTTCCGTTCCTGGCCGAGGGCGAGTTCGGTGAATTGGAGGGGGTGGCCCATCGGGGCGACTTCGATCTACGGAGCCACATGGAGGGCAAGCTCGATCCGGCGTCGAGGCCGCTGGAGGTCGAGAAGGACGAAAACGGCCAGCCACGCTATCGTGGAAGCGGGCGCGATCTGTCGTACTTCGACGACGAGACCAAGGAACGATTCATTCCCCACGTGATCGAGCCATCGGCCGGGGCCGACCGGGCGACGTTGGCCTTCCTGTGCGAGGCGTATCGCGAGGACGAAGTGCCCGACGACAAGGGCAACCCGACAAAGCGAACGTACCTGAAATTCCATCCGCGTTTGGCGCCCTATAAGGCGGCCGTGTTTCCGCTGGTTCGCAAGGACGGAATGCCCGAGGTGGCCAAGGAGATTTACGCCGCGCTGAAGCCGCGGTTCAACGTCTTCTACGACGAGAAATCGGCCGTCGGACGTCGCTATCGCCGCCAGGACGAAATTGGCACGCCGTACTGCATCACGATCGACGGGCAGACGCTCGAAGACGGCACGGTGACGGTTCGCGACCGCGACACGCTCGAGCAATGGCGGATCAAGAAGGAAGACTGCGTGGTGGAGATTGAGCGGTTGATTGGGGGTTGAGACGAAGGATTCACCACGGAGGCACGGAGAGCACAGAGGAATCAAGGGAAAAACCTGAGAGGTTCTGTGCGATTCTCCGTGTTCTCCGTGCCTCCGTGGTAGATTCTCGGTGGTAGACTCTATTGCTCGTCTGCGAGTTCGGCTCTTCTGGCCTACGAAGCCAATCGCTCCTTGAACCACTCAATCGTGCGGGTCAGCCCTTCGTCCAGCCCCACCTTCGGCTCCCAGCCCAGGATCGCGCGGGCCTTGGTGATGTCGGGCCGGCGCTGTTTGGGGTCTTCGGGGCGCGCCTCGGTGA
>DOEZ01000545.1 GCA_003532715.1 Planctomycetaceae bacterium | reverse complement strand
GCAATAGGCTTTCATCCCCATCTACTAGATAGGTGCGGTGAATCAACGACCGAGAATCAACCGGAGGCATGACGCATGACCGAAACGCCCTCGAACTTGCCCGCTCCTCAGAACGCCGCGCCGTCGTGGCAGCCCCTTTCGTCGATCGACCGCCGCGTGCTCGGCGTGCTCATCGAGAAGGCCAAAACCACGCCCGACGCCTATCCGCTCTCGCTGAACGCCGTCTGTGCCGGGTGCAATCAGAAGAGCAACCGCGAGCCGCTGATGGCTCTGGAGCCCGAGGACGTCGAGGAGTCGCTCGATCGGCTCCGCGAATGCGGCGCGGTTGCGATCGTCCAGGGGATCGGCCGGGTTTCGAAGTACCGCCACTACGCCTATGAGTGGCTCGGCGTCGACAAGGTCGAACTGGCCGTCATGGCCGAGTTGCTGCTGCGCGGCGCTCAGACCGAGGGAGAATTGCGCGGCCGGGCGGCGCGGATGGAACCGATCGCCGGGCTTCCCGAGTTGCGTCCCGTTCTGGATTCGCTCAAGGCGAAAGGGCTGGTCATTCCACTGACGCCCGACGGCCGCGGTCACGTCGTCACCCACGCGTTGTATCCGCCCCGCGAGCTTGAGAAGCTGCACGCTCAGTATCGCGGCGGCGGCATCTCGAACGCGTCGCAGGTCGTTTCGCCGGGGGCCGCTTCCGAGCGGCTCACGTCTTCCACGACTCCCGCCGTCGCGCCGTCCGCATCGTCCTTTAGAACCGCGCCGTCCGACGAGAGCGAATCCGTCGCGCACGAGGTCGTGGAACTGCGCGAACAACTGGCCGAAATGCGTCGCGAGATGGATGAACTGGCCGAAGCACATCGGAGGGTCGAGGACGAGGTGCGTGGTTTGAGGGAGTCGCTCGGCGGGTAGCATTGTTCGAGCATCACACCCGTTTTGTCCCGATCTGAACCGACACCACGAGCGGCCCTTGTGTTCTCCCAGTGTGAGAAATCAACGCGGTCGCGATTGATTGGGGGGGGCATCGCCCGGCTGAGTCGGGAGCGGCGTCGTGGTTGTTTGACCGCGCGCGGCTGCCGTGGTAAGATGGTGGGGCAAAACGTGTTTCCTGTCGAAAGCCATCCCATTCTTTCCCACCTCGCGAATTGGAGACCGAAGATGAGCCGATTCTTCATGATTTTGCCCGCCGCCTGCCTGATCGCTGCGTCCCTCTCGTTCGTCAGTCCAACGGCGGCCGAGGTCCCGTCGTCCGACGGCGAAACGTCGGCCATTCGCGATCTGCATGAGTTGAATCGTCTGCCGCGGCTTCTGTCCGGCGTCACCGCCCGGATGTTCAGCAGCTACGACCGCACCGGCGGCAACGACGACGGTTTCGCNNTCCGCGGGGACCTACTCGAAGCTCCGCGTCGAGAACGGCAATAGCGTTTTGGCCGAAATGACCGGCGCCGGCTGCATCCATCGCATCCATCTTCCGCATTCGATCTACACCGAGCCGGGCCTCTTGGGCCGCAAGGGCGAGCATATTCGCATCTACCTCGACGGCAACCCGACCCCGGCGCTCGACGTGCCGCTGGAAGACATCTTCAAGGGAAAGGTCGACGGCTTTCCGAAACCGTTGGTGGGCGAGGGGCACGGCGGCCACTACTGCTACGTGCCGATTCCCTATCGCGACGGATGCAAGGTCGAAGTCGACGGGACCGACGTGCGATTCTACGCGGTTCAGTACCGCACCTATCCGAGTGCCGAGGGTATCGTGACGTTCACGAATCCGCCAACCGACAAGCAGCGTGAAGCTCTGGCGGCCGCGGCGAAGACTTGGAGTTCGTGCGGCGAGTTCGAGTCGCTCGGCGTCACCAATGCCGAGCGGTCTGAAGAGACGATCGAGGTGAAGCCGGGCGAGGCGGTCGAGGTCCCGTTGCCCGCCGGCCCGCGCATGGTTCGCGCGATCCATCTTTCGGGCAGTCCCGAGGCGTTGAAGGAGGCCGGCGGCGTTCGTCTTCAAATCCGTTGGGACGGCGCCGAGACGCCGGCCGTCGACGTGCCGCTCGATTACTTCTTCTGTCAAGCCATGCAGCCCGGACCGTTTCGCTCGCTGCTGGCCGGAAGCACCGATCGCGGTTGGTACAACTTCATGGCGATGCCCTACGGCAAGTCGGCCGTTGTCACGCTGACATCGGAAAAGCCATTCGCGGGCACCCTGGAGATCGTGACCACCACACTGCCCGAGTGGAAGGACGACCTGGGCTACCTGCACGCCGTCTATAACGAAGCGTTGCCCACGCAGCCCGACGTGTATCACCCGTGGGCGACGCGCGAGGGACGCGGACACTATATCGGAACCTACATGGCGACCGACGGGCAGACAAAAGAGAAGCTGCCCTTCTGGCTCGAAGGCGACGAGGTGTTCACTTGCGACGGAGAATTGCGGATCCACGGCACGGGGACCGAGGACTACTTCAATTGCGGCTGGTACGCCGTTCCCGGCCGTCTGGAAGGTCCGTGCGCGTATCCGTCGCATGGATTCCCCGTTTATCAGTTGAAGGATGACCGCAATCTGGCCGTCGCCTACCGTTGGCATGTCGCCGATCCGGTTCCCTACGAAAAGAGCATCGAGGCGAAGATCGAGCACGGTCCGACGAACAAGACGAAAGCCAATTATCGTAGCGTTGGGTTCTTCTACGACGCGGCGCCGTAGCCGGATTCGCAAATGGCGACAGGTCGTTGTCGTCCTCTCGCTTGCGCTTCGGGTTGGTGTCGCCTTGGGAATAGTCCGGGCTAGGATCGCAGCCATTCGGCGATGGAACGTCCGACCAGTACGCCGAGGAACGTTCCAATCACATAGCCCCAGATGCCGACGAGCAGCGCGGGCAGAACGAGCCGCGTCCATCCCTTGGCAACGGCCATGGCCGCCGCCGACGGCGCGCCGCCGAGTGTCGCGTTGACGCAGAGAGCCAATTCTCGCAAGTCAAGGCGGAACAATCGACCCAGCGCGAGCGTCACCACAAGGTTCGTGACCGCCATGATCAGGCAGAACAGAAAGAGGATCGGCGCATTGGCCAAGACGGCCCGAAGATCGGCGGGCAGACCGATCTGGAACAAAAACACGTAGAGCATGTACGTGCCCATTTCCTCGGCGCCGTGAATCGCCTCGATTTGTCGATGAAACACCGTGGCGATCACCATCGACAGAAACGTGATGTGGACGAAAAGGTTGCCCAGCACGTCGGCGAGAATGCCCGCGGGCAGGACGCTCGCCATCAGTGCGCTTGGATACTTCGCGACGGCGACGACGACCATCGCGACGGCCAACGCGGACGCGATGTCCAAGAGCGATATTTCCTTGCGCCGCCAGTGCTCGGCCGCGAGGTTGCCGCTCTCGGCGAGATTCTCCTCGTCCATGCGAGAATGGGGGAAGAGCCGCTGAAAGAAGCTGCTGGCGACGATGAACAGCAACGCAATGAACATGCCCGCCATGATCACATTGTCGGCGACCAGCAGCGGGTTGGTGAGGTTCTCGCTGATGTTGAACGATTCCTTGACGGCGAAGAAATTGACCGCGCCGCCGATGTAGCTACCCGTCATGATACCGGCCACGTGCGACGTTTCAGGAACGCGATCGCCCAGCAGGACGACGGCCAGCGCCGCGCCCGCGATCGTGCCGAGCGTGCTGAGATGGAACCCCAGGAACATCCAGCCCGTCTCGCGGGCGATCTTCACGAGATTTGCCCGAAAGAGCAGAAGGGGAATGGCCAGGGGCACGAGGTAATCGCCGACGAAGGCGTAGCTGGGGGCCTCCGCCGGCATGATGCGAAGGTTGGCCAGGATCATGGCGATAATCAGGGCCAGGACTGGACCGCTGAGCTTCGCCGCCCAACGATACGTGCGTTCGAGCCAGATGGCGGCGCACGTGCCCGCGATAATCACGGCCCAAAGCGACCACGTATCCTCCGGGCTGATGCGGAATCGTGACGCGACCGCGGCGATTTCATTGAGTGTTGTCATCCGGACATTTCCTTGTCACTCGTGTGGAGTCGAACCGGTGGACGACTCGTTTCGCGAAAGGGGAATGTTGGCTAGGTCCACACTATGTGCCTTTCCATCGCGATCGACATGAAACACGAGAAACTCGTCGTCGTACAACCCCGGCGGGAACTTGAACACAAAACGATTCACGGCGGTCAGGCGGTAATCGGCCATGTTCTCGGTCATCGCGTAGAGCCGGCCGTTGCGTTGGGAAATGACGAGCGGGATGAAATCAGGCCCATAACTGCCCAAATAGCCCAGCCACTGCTTGGGCACTTCGCGAGGGCCGTTTTCCTCGACGCGGGTGAACGTCTGATCCATGGCCGTGAAGCCGACGACCCGCTCGCCCTTGCGAGTGAATTCGACCGGCGCCCGATCGGCCCCTTGGCCGGAGCCCTCGAACGTGAGCGGCCCGAGGGGCGTCAGCGAGAACATTTGGCCGGAGACGTCCGCCGTGAGCCGCCCCTCGACCACGCGAATTTCGGCCCAGTAACTTGCCGATTCATAATCGCCGACGAGCGACGCCAGTTGATCGGCGGTCAGTTTCACTGGGGCGGGCTTCGCCTTTGGTTTCTGCCCAAGTTTCGCCGCGAGCATTTCCTCGAGTGCCGCATTAGCGATGCGGATCACGGGGCCTTTGGCGACGTCCTCGTTGCACAGAACAACGACCGCGATACGTGCCTCGGGCAATACGACGACCGACGAGGTAAACCCGTAGACCGCGCCCATGTGCTGAACGGTCTTGTGGCCGGCGAACTCTCCGACACTGAAGGCCAGGCCGAAACCGGTCTTGCTCTCGGTCAGTTGAGGCGTCCACATCTCGTCGAGCGTCTCGGCCTTGACGATTTCACGCTCGCCGAGCCGGCCGCGGCCGAGGAGCATTTGGGCGAATCGCGCCATGTCGGCGACGTTCGAGTAGAGGTTGCCGGCCCCAATGGTTCCAAGTTCGAAGTGGGGCGCCGCGATGCGGGAGAAGCCGCCCTTGCCGTCGGCGACCCGCATGTATCCGGTTGCCAAATTCGGGCGGAGGCGATCGTTCATCAACCAGGCCGAATGCGACATGCCCAGCGGGCCGAGNNATTGATACTCGGGGAACGGTACGCCGGCGACGCGAGCGACCGTTTCGCCGACGATGGTCGGCCCCAGATTGGAGTAGCGCGTCTTCGTGTTCGGGGGGTTCACCAACACGCAGGCGGCCAGGCTGGCGATCGTTTCGGCCGGCGATGGCTCGGTATAGTCAAAGTAACTCCCCCGGGGCGATTCGCGAACCATCCCCGAGCGATGACACATCAGTTGCCGAAGCGTGATGGGACCGACCGCGTCGAACGG
>DOEZ01000629.1 GCA_003532715.1 Planctomycetaceae bacterium | reverse complement strand
TTCGTGCAACAGTTGGGCCATGTCGGTCAGGACCGAGTCGCTGCTGCCGTAATACGAGTGGCCCAACAGGCTCGTGTCGACGCCCGACACGTCGATCGTGTCGATGCCTTGCAGAACCACGATATCCGGGCCCGACTCGCCGGCTCGCGGGTAGCCGTGGACCTTTTTCGAGGCAACGAGGGCGTTGTCGTTCGACGAGGCGTAGAGCGTCACGCGCTGGGCCGTTTTGACGATGGCCGGGGCGATGTCGCGGCGGAAGACGTCGGCATCGATGTCGGGGGCGGTCAACAGAATCTCGTGAAACAGCGGCAATTCCTCTTGTTTCACTTCCGTCGACAGCCGAGCCAGCGCCGCCGTCAACGCCCGATTGCCCATGCTGTGGGCGATCAGATGCACGCGCCGGGCATCCGTTTTCTGGGCCACGCCGAGCAGGAAATCGCGTAACTGGGGCACCGTCCACACGACGTTGTTTTCGTCGACCGTGTACTGCAGGGCGTTGGCCGCCGAGGGCCAACTGTAGAAGATCGGCGCGCCGTCGAACCGCAAGTCGTGGGCAAGCTGGGCCGTGCGCCGCGCGGCCTTCTCGAACGACACATTGTAGCCGTGAACAAAGACGAAGGCTTCCTTCGCCGGGTCTTCGTTGATCCGCGCGTTCAGTTCGTCGAAGAAGGCGTCCGGCTCTCGACGCTCGACGCCCATCAGGACGACGTGCTTCTCGGGATCTTCGTTGAATTCGAACGACAGGATCGAGGGGCTTTCGAGTTGGCCCACTTTGTGCGTCTTCGGTATGCTCACCTCGCACACGCCCATCTGCAGTTCCGTGCCGCGCCCGCCGCCGTATTGCAGCGACGTGTCGGCCGTGCCGGGCTTCGTGTTGCGGGGGATCTGGTACATGCACACGCCCAAGGCGATCGTGGCGATCAGCGACATGCCCGTCATGAGCCGCAACGCGGCGGATCGCTTCGAGAAGCAGAGGATCAGCACCAGCAGGAGCGTCAGCCCTCCGGCGGCGGCCGTGAGCCACTCCCACGGCACTTTTCCTAGCGGATGGAGTTCGGCATCGGTGATAGCGTTGCGGTCGGTGCCGTAGAAGACCTTGACCAGCGTGTGGTCGGTCGGTGGCGCGATCGGCGCGGCGACCGTCGGCGCGGGCTGCGCCGCGGCCGTGGGTGGTTTCATCTCGGTCGTGAGTGGTTCCATCGCGGTCGCCGGCGGATCGCTCGACGGGAGCTGCATTGCTTCCCCGGCCGAGGATGTCATTCGCCTCGTACTGAGTTGGGGCGCGATGGGCGAAGGGGCCGTTTCGAGCGGCTCGTCGCCAGCCGACGGCTCGACGACAAGCGGCGCCGATTTGGGGACGATCGCCGATTTCGGAACAACCGCCGATTTCGGAACAACCGCCGATTTCGGCACGATCGCCGTTGCCCGAGGCTCCTCGCCCGTGGTTCCCAGTCCATCCGGGTCGAACGCGGCCGAATCGGGCGTGGCGGACGGCCGCGACTCGTCGGGCCGGACGTCGGGGGCCGTTTGCTCGACGCCCTGGTCCGCATCCGGTTTCGGGTCGGCCGACGCCGCATCGCGGTCGCTTTGCGCGTTGCAGCCAACCAGTCCGAGCACGGCAAGCAGCATGACGCCGCGAACCACGTTTCCGATTCTTCTTGGTTTCATGGCTCCATCCTCAAAACGAGTGACATTGGGCAAGTTGGAAGACTACCAGACGGAGGGGATTTCGTCCAAGACCGATTCACGCGGGTGGCCCGGTTTGCCCATTCATTCTCGGGACTATCCCGGAGTATTGACGAGCCCTTAATTGTGTACTACGCAAAATGTCAGCCGGATTCGCAAGCGACGATAAGTCGTTGCGCACCTCTCGCTTGCGCTTCGGGTTGGTGAACCGTCGGGACTCGGGTTGGTGAACCGCCGGGACGTTCGGCGGCCGGCGTTACCGGCATAATGTCCAGAATCGTCATAGGCCGCGATGATGACTGTTTTTGCGACCATCGGCCGGGGCTTCCGTCGCGGGGCAACTTTGCAGGCCCGGCACCGAAGCCTATGATAGGATAAGGGTTTATCGCAAGAAATCGACCAGGAATCGGCGTAGACGATGGGTATTCGCGTCCAGTGTCCCAACGGACACAAACTGAATATCAAGGCGACGCAGGCCGGCAAGCGCGGGATTTGCCCCCGTTGCGGGATCAAGTTCGACATCCCGGCCGCCGACGAAGCAACGGATTCGAACGGCTTGGAGGAAACGGTGGCGACCGCCCCGGACAACGAGCCGGCCGATTCGCCGCCACCGCTGGTTGGGTCAAACGGTCCGTCGGTCGAAATCCCGTCGATCACGATCGTGCCCGACGCGAACCGGGCGACAACCCGGGCGACAAGCCGCTTGCCGCACCGTCGAAGCCGGCGTCGAACGACCAACCTCGTCGTCGCGTTGACGGTTACCGTGCTGTTTCTGGGCGTCGTCCTTGCCTGGATATTGTTGAGGTCCGCGTCATGAGGCAGCGGCCGCTGCTGGCCGCCGACAGATGGGGCCCCCGTGGGTCGTCCTCCGTTCGTTCAACACGCAAGGGTCAAAAGCGAGTCGATCATGAAAATCCAACAGTTGCTCGAACACCACGGGATTGCGGCCAATCCGTTTTCCGACGAGGACGCGCAGACCGACCTCGTGTTCAAGGGGTTCTGCATCAAGCACACCTACCATCCGGCCTGGGACAAGATCTACGGCAATCCCCAGGAACCGGCCACCGCGATCATCTTCGGCGAAAAAGGTTCGGGCAAGACGGCCCTGCGGCTGCAGATCGTGCGCCACCTCGACGAGTACAACGCCGACCACCCCAACGCCCGATCGCTGGTCATTGAATACGCCGATTTCAACCCGTTTCTGGACCAGTTTCGTGAACGGTTCAGCGGTCGGCGTCGCAAGATCGATCGCGTGTTGGGTCAGTGGAAGATTTGGGATCACATGGACGCGATGCTTTCGCTCGGCGTGACCCAATTGGTCGATCGCATCCTCGAGGCGCGCCAGGCGAGCCATCCGGCCGCTTGCGACGCCCAGCCGCTGCCGATCGAATCGCTCAGCCACGCGCAGGCTCGCGACCTGCTGCTTCTGGCGGCATGTTACGACCGATCGACGGCCGGCGAGAGCGACGACCGTTGGAAGCGGCTGCGCAAGAAGCTGCGTTTTTCGAACTGGAAGATCCGCTGGGATCTGGTCTTGCCGGTTGTCGTGGTGGCCGGACTGGCCGGCGCGATGGGCTGGCTGGGCCGGTGGGAATGGCTCAAGACGGCCTGGCCCTATTTGGCGCTGGCGGCGTCGTTTTTGCCGCGAATCTGGCGATGCCTGAAAGCCTGGCATCGATCGTGGGGCGTCAATCGGCACACTCGCGTCTTGCACAAGAACTACCGCCATCTGAAACGCATCTTCATGCGGTTTTCCGAGCGGCAACTGGCCGGGCAACCCTTGCCTCGCGCCCAGCGAACCGACGATCGCTATGAGTTGCTCGGCAAGTTGCAGAGCATCCTGCAAACCCTCGGCCTGCCCGGCATCGTTGTCCTGGTCGATCGGGTGGACGAGCCGTACCTGATCAACGGCTCGGCCGAATTGATGCGGGCGTTGGTGTGGCCCTTGTTGGACAATAAGCTGCTAAAGCACCCCGGCGTCGGCTTGAAGGCTTTGTTGCCGGCCGAGTTGCTCGACTTCGTCGATCGCGAAAAGGCCGATTTCCACCAGCGAGCCCGGCTCGACAAGCAGAACATGGTGCGTTCGCTGCAATGGACGGGCGAATCGCTTCTCGATCTGGCCAATAGCCGATTGGCGGCCTGCGCGGCCGAGGGGAGCAAGCCGACGCTACGCGACCTGTTGGACGAGAGCATCAGCGATGCCCGACTGCTCGACGCGATGCGTTCGCTGCGCGTGCCGCGCCACTTGTTCAAGTTTCTCTACCAGGCGATGGTGGCCCACACGAACGCGCACACCGACGCGGCCCCGTCATGGCAGATTTCGTCGGCTGTCTTCGAATCGACGCTCGCGCTTTACCAACGCGACCAAAGCGCGTTCGAGCGGGGCATGGGAACCGTTTGAACCACGCTACCCCGGCGGCAACAACTCAAGCGTGGCCCAAAGGCTTGGGTCTTCCTGGTAGGGCATCGGGCGGCCGACGCCGAGCGTCTGTTCGCCCAGTTCGCGGTCGATCACGGCATAGGTGAACCCAAGTCGGGGATGCTCGCCCGGGTCGAAGCCCGTCAGCGCGTCGGCCGCGATCAGTGCGTGCAGCACGTAGCCGTCGCGATGGATTTGGCTGACCACGCGGAGCTGTTTCTCGTCGATCGGCCCGTGCGGGGCCCGCGAGCGGTTGATCTGAAACACGCCGGCCACGGGTGTCTTGTAGTCCTGTCCCTTGCCGCCGGGCAGGAAGAAGAGCCGGTGGCAGAACCGCCCCGCGCGGTGGACGTTCTTCACGTTGCGCGTGTCGATCCAGACCTGCACGCCGTCGCTCCCTTCGGCTCGATTGGCCCGGCACCACGGCTCCTGTTTCTTGCCGCGAACCTCGAACCGGAACGCCAGTCCCTCGCGGCTCCAGCCGGCGCGGACCTCGGGCCCGTCGGCGGGCGATTCGAGTTCGACCAGCGAGGGCAGCACGTTTTCCGGGCCGAGCGTCGTCCCCTTGGCGGTCCAGAGAGGGTCGCAATGGCGGCACGCCAGCGAGAAATCGAACAAGAATCGGGGCGAAACGAGTGCGTCGCTCATGATGATTCCTCCGCCGAGAATGCGGCCACGTGTTCGACCAGGAACGCCGCCAGGTCGCCGCGGCGCAAGTCGGCCGGGCCGCGGAAGCGAATATGCACCATGTCGGGCCGGCCTTCCTTGGCAATGACCTGCGGCCGGTGGCCCAGCTCGCGCACTTGTCCCAGCGCGAAACGGCCGCGAGGCCCATAGAGCCACAGGTACAGACCGTCGGGCTTCTTCGTTTGGACGCTGGCCCAAGGTCGGTCCGATCCGGCGGGCAGGCGGTGAACGAGTTGTTTGTGTTCCCAGTCGAATTGTCCGTCGGGCGTCGCCTTTTCGAGCATTGCGCAGAGTTTTTCGAGCAATTCGGGTTGCCATGCGATTTCGCGGCCCGCCGCAAAGCCCTTTCGCAGAAAATGCCACTTGCGTCCGAGCGCCTTCCACGGCATCAGCTCGCTCGGCTTGTTGCTCACCTTCATGCTAAATCGGCCGAACCCCTCGACGGCCGCGTCGACGAAGCTCCAGAACTCGGGCCGGTCGATTTCGTCATGGGAGTGAACTCGCAGTTCGATCTCCTGCCACGGCCCGCGCAGGTTGCGGCATTTGGCTCGCGGCTCGCGTCCGTAGAGCGGAAGCTCGGGCATTTCGTTCAACGGTTTCAGGTCGAGTTGTTCGACGACCGCCTGCCGGTCGAACGTGCCGCGGCCGGTGCGGAATTTCATCTTCAAGAGCCATTCCTCGCCCGTGATGGCGTGGAAGAACCAGCCGGTCGATTTCTTGGCCGCGCGGATTTCGACCACGCCGCGTTGGCTCCAATCGGTCGGGCTGAACTGGTCGGATTGTTCGATGCGGTCGACCACTTCGGCCAGAATCCGGCCGTCCCAACGGCACGGACCGCCGCCGCGCGAGACGCGATCGACGGTGTGCCAACGCCGGCCGTCGGCTTCCCAGGGCATTTTGACCTCGCGGCCGACGTCGACCGGATCGAGGTCGTCGGCCTGGGGTTCTTCGTCCTTGGTGAAATCGTGGACCGCGCGGGGCTGATGCGGGCCGGCTTCCAGCACGGGCTTCAGGGCCTCGCCCGTGTGAGAGCGGTGCAGATCGGCCCGGCCTTTTTTCGCGGCCCGCTGATAGTGCTCCGCCGCCGCGGCGACGTCCTCGGGCGTTCCGGCGGCGACGACGAATCCACCTGCGTCGCCCGCCTCGGGGCCCAGGTCGATCACCCAGTCGGCCGTTTTGATGACGTCGAGGTTGTGTTCGATCACCACGACCGTATTGCCCAGATCGACGAGCCGGTTGAGCACGTCGAGCAGCTTGGCCAGATCTTCGAAGTGGAGTCCGGTCGTCGGCTCGTCGAGCAGATAGAGCGTTTGGCCCGTGTCGGGACGCGACAACTCGGCGGCCAGTTTGACGCGTTGCGACTCGCCGCCGGAGAGGGTCGGCGCGGCCTGGCCGAGGGTGAGATAGTCGAGCCCCACGTCGCAGAGCGTTTTGAGCGTGCGGCGAATCTTGGGGATGTTGCGGAACAGGACCAGGGCCTCGGCGCACGACATGTCCAGCACGTCGGCGATCGACTGGCCGTGGTAGCGAATGGCGAGCGTCTCGGGGTTATAGCGGCGGCCTTTGCACGTTTCGCATTCGACCCAAACATCGGCCAGAAAGTGCATTTCGATCTTGCGACGGCCGTTTCCCTCGCAGGCGTCGCATCGCCCGCCCGGCACGTTGAAGCTGAAACGCCGCGGGCTGTAGCCGCGAAGCTTGGCCTCGGGCAATTGGGCGAACAGCTCGCGGATCAGGTCGAACACGCCCGTGTAGGTGGCTGGATTCGACGTCGGCGTTTGGCCCAACGGCTGTTGATCGACCTGGATGACCTTGTTGATTCGTTCGACGCCGACCAGGGCGTCGTGCGCCCCGGCAAGGCCCTTGGCGCGATGCAGGAGCCGGGCCAGTTCGGTGTGGAGAATGTCGTCGACCAGCGAACTCTTGCCGCTGCCGCTCGTGCCGGTCACGGCCGTGAAGGTTCCCAGCGGAATGGCGACGTCGACGTTCTTCAGATTATTGTGACGCGCTCCGCGAATTTCGATCCAGCCGCCGCCGGGTGGGATGGGTGCCGCCGACATTCTGCCCACACGGGGCACCGCTGCCATTCTGACGGAGCCGGCTTTCTTGGTTCGTCCGCTGCGAGGATTATCGCTCCCTGACGGTCGCGGCTCGGTTTTGAGAGGCACGCCCGCGCTTGCCATGCGGCGATTCGTGGGCACGGGAATGGCCTTCTTGCCCGACAGATACGGACCGGTGATCGACGTTCGCTTCTTGAGAACTTGGGCCGGGGTGCCCTGCGCGACGACTTGACCGCCGCCGCGGCCCGCACCGGGGCCGAAATCGAGCAGGTAGTCGGCGCCCGCGATTACCTCGCGATCGTGTTCGACCAGAAGCAGCGTGTTGCCTAGGTCGCGCAGCTTGGCCAGCGCGCCGAGCAGACGCCGGTTGTCGCGAGGGTGCAAGCCGATGGTCGGCTCGTCGAGCACATAAAGCACACCACAAAGGCCGCTGCCGACTTGCGAGGCGAGCCGAATGCGCTGCATCTCGCCGCCGGAGAGTGTCGGCGTGGGCCGGCCGAGCGTCAGGTATTCGAGCCCGACCTCGACCAGGAATTCGAGCCGGTTGCGAATTTCGCGTATCAAATCGCCGGCGATTTGTTTCTCGACCGCGTCGGGCTTCCATTGGCGGAAATCGTCGAGCAACAGATCGAGCGGTCGGCGGCAGACCTCGTCGATCGTCCGCCCACGCATCCGCACGGCCGCCGCGTCGTCGCGGAGCCGGCTTCCGCCGCATTCCGAACACTCGACCTCGTCGACCAGATGTTCGAGCCGCCCGCGCAGCCGAGGCGACATTCGCGAGGCCTCGTCCAACGCCGGATAGAGCCCCTTGTACTGAAAGCGAAACGCCGCGCCCGTCGCGTGATTCTCGGCCGGGACGTCGAACCAGGTTTCGTCGGTGCCGTGCAGGATCAACCGGCGGTGTTTCGCGCCGAGTTGGTCGTAGGGGACGTCGGCCGGAATGCTCGTCGCGCGGCACAGCGCGGCCAGCATCCGTTGGAACAGGGGGCTTTCGGCCCGCGGCCACAGATCGACGGCCCCCTGGGCGAGCGACTTCTTGGCGTCGTGCAACAGCGCGGCCGGGTGGGCGCCGATCTGCGTGCCCAAGCCTTCGCACGCCGGGCACCAGCCCAACGAACTGTTGAACGAAAAATGATGCGGTGCCAGCGGCTCGAAACTCCGCCCGCAGGCGTCGCACGCAAAATGTTGGCTATGCGCATCGACGGGCCACTCGGTTTCGGGCACGTCGGCTCGGGGATGGGCCACTCGCAGGATGCCTTGCCCGAGGGCCAATGCATTTTCGATACTGTCGGCGATGCGTCCTCGAGCGTCGTCGCGGATCACCACGCGATCGACGACCACTTCGATCGCGTGCCGGCGACGTCGGTCGATCGCCGGCAGCGCGTCGATCGGATAGGTCTGGCCGTCGAGCCGCAGCCGTGCGTAGCCCGACGCGCGGAGTTCCTCGAACAGGTTTTCGTGGCTCTGCCCCGGGCGAACGTCGATCGGGGCCATCAGGTGGAGTTTCGTCCCGGATGGATGGGCCATGACTTTGCCGATCACCTCGTCGGCCGACTGGGTGCCGATCGGCACGTCGCAGTCGGGGCAATACGCCTGCCCAAGCCGGGCAAACAGAATACGCAAGTAGTCGTAGATCTCGGTGACCGTGCCGACCGTGCTTCGCGGGCTGTGGCTCGGCCGCTTCTGCTCGATGGCGATGGCCGGCGAAAGGC
>DOEZ01000551.1 GCA_003532715.1 Planctomycetaceae bacterium | reverse complement strand
TGCGACCACGATGAGCGTTCCGGACGAGCTGCTGATCGCCCCGCCGTCCCTCCGCGCCTGGTTTCCCTGGAGTTGGGAGCCAATGACCGTAATCGCGCCCGAAGTCGTGCGAATCGCCCCACCATCGAGGCCGGCCGAATTGCCCAGAAGTTCGCAACCGCGAACGGTGACAGTGCCGGTGGTGGCGAAGACGGCCCCGCCGGTTTTTGTCGCCGTGTTGTTGGCAAAGGTCGACGATGTGGCGTTGATCGAACCGCTGGTAATATAGACGGCGCCGCCGGCGGCTCTGGCCGAATTTCCGGTCAGCGAGCAACCGGCGAGCAAAACGCTTTGGCCCGCGTTTCGAATCGCTCCGCCGCTACGGCCCGCCGAATTGCTGGTGAAGGTCGAGTCGGAGGCGTTGATCTGGCCGCTGGCGTTGTAAACGGCGCCGCCCTCGAGCTTCGCCTGGTTGCCGGAGAGCGAGCAATTGGCCAGCGTAATGGTCTGCCCGGCGTTCCGTATGGCTCCACCGTTCTTTCCCGCCGAGTTGTTGGCGAACGTCGAAGCGGAGGCGGTGACCTGGCCGCTGGCGTTGTAGACCGCGCCGCCGTCGAGCTTGGCCTGATTGGCGCTGAACGAGCTATCGGCGATAACGATTGTCCCGGCCGAGTTGCGCAGGGCGCCGCCGCTCTTGCCCGCCACGTTGTTGGTGAACGTCGACGCCGAGACACGGATCGAGCCGCTCGCGTTGCGAATGGCGCCGCCGTCGTGCGTGGCGGCGTTTCGCGTGAACGAGCATGACTCGACCACGATCGTTCCCGTCGCGGCGCTGACGGCTCCACCGCTCTTGCTCGCCCCGTTGCCGACGAAGTCGCTGTTGATGACGGTCAGCGAGCTTATTCCGGTGCTTGCGATCGCCCCTCCATCGCCACGAGCCCGGTTCGCGGTGAAGACGCAATCGGCGACGGTCAGAAAGCCCGACTGAAGCTGGATGGCGCCGCCGTTGGCCCTCGTGTATCCGCCGGTCAGGGTGACGCCCGAAATCTCGGCGGTCGCCTCGGCGATTTGGAACAACTGGCTCGTACCGCGGCCGTTGATCGTCAGAAGATCCGCGCCGGGGCCGTTGATGATCAGCACGCCGTCAACGCCTCCGGGTGCATTGCCCAGATACTTTAGCGGGCCGCCGGTGAGGGTGATCGTCCGCGATGTGCCACTGAAAAGGGCCGCGTCGAACGAGATGACGTCGTTGCCGGGCGTGGCCGCCGCCACCGTGATGGCCTCGCGAAGCGACAGCACTCCGTCGTTCGCGTTGACAATGTCCGACAGCGTGGTGACAAGAATCGTGCCGCCGGTGATCGAAAACGTCCCACTGCTCTCGTCCCAATAGGAGACGCTTTGGGAAGGACCGATTTCCGACACGCCCGACGTCGCCGTAATCCGTACCGTGTAATCGGAACGCGATTCCAGGTCGGTGGGAATGGCCCAAAGGTATTGACCGTCGTTGGGCGTCGATGCCGCGATCATCCGATCGAACATTCCGCCCTTGTAGAGCGCGAGCATGACGCTCGGGCCCGGATCGCACTCCGAAGTCCAGTTGACGGCCACCGTCGAGCCAACGTTCCAGTTTTCTCCTCCGTTGGGCGTCGTCAGGACGAGCCGGGTCACGTCGTTGTCGGTGATGCTGACCGTCACGCCGTTGATCGTCATGCCAGCATAGTCCGGATCGGTGCTGGTGACCGTGTGGGTAATCGAGGCCGTGTGAACGTCGGCTTCGTCGGTGTTGTCGTCGACCGCCCCGATCGTGACGGTTTGCGGCACGTTCCAGTTCTGCGAGGTGAAGGTCAACGAGCTTCGGTTGAGTTGCAACTGGTTGTTCGCGTGCAGGGTGACGGTGACGTTGGCCGTCGGCCGCGACGTGAGCACGACTTGGTACTGGTCCGTCGCGCCGTCCTCCGAGACGGCGGTGCTCCCGTTGGTCTCGATGATCCGGATTCCCGGCGTGGCTTGGGCGGACGTCAGGCCAAAATTGACCGAAGCGGCTGTCGTGTTGCCGACCAGTGCGACGTTATGATATCCAGAGGTCGGTAGGGTGTGCGTCCAGTTCTCCGCAAGGACGGTGGCAACGCGATAGTCGCCGTCGGCCAACCCGGTGAACGAGTAACTGCCGTCGGCCGCGGTCGTGGTCGATATCTCGGCTGCCGACAGATCGAGCGACCAGGAATTGAGCGTTCCCTGATCGCCGCTCCAATTGTCGCGGATTTCGAGCGTCCAAGTTCCATTGGCCGATTCACCGTCGAAATCGGCCAAGGACCCCATGGGCCGAAACGTGCCGGTGAACGGAGCCGCGGCGCGATCGACGCTCGCCGCCGCCTCGTCGTCGAGGGTCGTGTTGCGGAAATGATCGCCGCTTCCGCCGATCGAGTCGCACAACAGCACGCGGGTGCCGCTGGGGCTGATGAGCGTGATGGTCAGATCGGAAGTGTAGGTGTGAGATAGGTCGAACGAGAGATTCAGGTCGGTGATGACTCCGGCCGCGCCCGTCACTTGCAGCGTCGAAGTCGTCGTCTTCAGATCGGTAATGGCCTTTGCCACGTTCGTCGACGCGACGTTCAACCGCTGTTGGTCGAGCACGCCGTTGCCATTCGCGTCAAGGAAAACGTTTTGGCCGGCCTGGCCCGCCTCGCCCGAGTTGCGGACTCCGTCGCAATTGGCATCGACGAAGACCACGCCGGAAATCTCATTGTTCGGCGCGGAGGGCGCGGCCGGAGTGTTCGGATTCGTCGCAAGGGCCTGAACAGCGCCGATGTACCACGAATTGCTGCTGTAGTAGTCCTCCAAGAACCACTGGCCGTTGGTGTAGTTCACCTCGTAGTAGCGCAGCCGGTCGGCCGGGCTGTTGCTCCCCTTGCTGTCGTCCGAGTCGGTGATCCAGACGCCCAGGTATTCACTCGGATTCGCCGGATTGTAGTTGAACCCCCAACACGTGATGGCGTGTCCACCCGGACCGTAGATTCCCAAGGTGACGCCGTACCCGTCGCGCAGGAAGCTGCTAATGCTCGACATGGCCAACGAGTCGTTGTCCTGGAAACGATAGTAATCGTAGAAGTCCTGGCTCATGTGGAAATCGCCGCCCGACACGTCCACCTGCGACCACCCGCTCCAACCCTGGCTGGGATTCGTGCCGTCGAACCACCAGTCCCAACCGTATTGCATCAAGCCGCCTTCATCGGTCCAGTGATTCTGGAAATAGGCGAATATCTGGTCGGCGGTGGCCATTCCGTCGGCGTAGCCCCACCCCGTCCATGCGAGAATGTTCGATGCGGCCGCCGCCCAACACATCAAGTCGTCCTCGGTGTTGGCCGGAGTTTTTTCGGCATCCCACCACGTGCCGCCCCACTCCTCGAAGACGAGGTAGCTCGTGCCGGTCGCGGTAGCATCGCCCAGCGTTCCCACGATAACCGAGAGACTCTCGCTCGCGTCGAATCCCAGCCGATCCTCGTCGCGATAGACTGGAAGATTCTCGTCAAGGTTGCGCGGCGCTTCGAATACGGTCGACGCGAGAAAGTTCTGGATGCCCCAGGGACCGGCCGATAGAAACCAACGTTCCTCGAGTGTTTCGACCGTGAACGATCTCATCCGCCCCGCGCGCGCGGCGCGGCCCGAGGGATCCTTCGGACAACGTGACAAAAAGCGGTTGATGGTTTCCTTGAAGATACGGTCGGACAACCAACCGGCGAATTTCCGGCGACTCATGGTGCAAACCTCGGATGCTGCTTCAATGTCGATGCGCGTCGAATGTCGCATCAGAGGCAACCGGCGACGAAATCAGCCGAAGCCGAATTGGGCGCGCCGCCCTCGCGCCGTGGTACGGCGCGGGCCGTCGTTCTGACGAAGTTGCCTGATCAAACGGTGAAAAACAAGCCAGATAAGACGATACGAAAAGCAAACAAGACAAGACGAAAGATAAGAAATGGAAAAGAGTTGGCGGCCGTGGTTCACAACCGCCTCTAAAGAAGCATACGTCAGGAAACCCGGACGAGACCGCTCGCCTCGTGCGCGCCCGGCCGAATCAGACGGTCAGAACGAGACTCCGGCCTTATGACCCGCTCATTCCGCGGAAGATGACGATTGCACCGAATATGTCGTCGACAAGTTAAGCAAAGACGCGGGCGTGCAGGCATGGCCGAGGCGTGGCCGGCTGGCCGGCTCCACGCGAACGAGCCGTTCGCGGAGCGGCAATCGTCGGAGAAGGAGAATACGATGAGCTGCCGACGCGGCACCCGGCGAAAACGGCCCGTAGGAGACTATCCCGGATCTACTACACGTAGGTGGGTCGAGGTCGCGGAGATTCCCGGTGGGCGAAGCAAACTGGCTATCGTCGATTTGCACGCTGCCAGGAACAACGCAAATCGAACGACCGTAGCCCCACCAGGACAGCGGTTTGCGTCACGCCACCCCACGGGATGGCAAATAATGCCGGGCTAGTGCGTCCGTCAAGAAACGCCAAACCCCCGTCTTTCCGAGGAAAAACGAGGGCTTCGAAAAAGGCACAAAACGATGCGATTGTCCAGTGACCCCAACGGGACTCGAACCCGTGTTACCGGCGTGAAA
>DOEZ01000623.1 GCA_003532715.1 Planctomycetaceae bacterium | reverse complement strand
GACGACACGACTGTTTCGAGGCTGATTTCTCTCGACGGCACCAATTGGTCTCCCTCGGCGATCGGAAATTGGGTAAACTAAGTTAGTCGCCCAGTTGCTGCGATTGTAACACTTACACCAACCGCGTCGAGCGGTCGAGTCGCAAGGATTGGGCATTTTCCCACCGGCGGAAAGAATCATTGTAATCCTTTCCAGTGATTCACGCGATAACCTCGATATGGCAGGCGGCGTAAAGGCGGCGATTGACGAGACATGGCGACCCAAATCCGCCGTTTCATCGTAGAAAGCACCTGACCTGCTGGGTCGTACCAGCACGCTGGCATGGCAATTGCGGGGTATAAGTCGAGTTTTGGGGACCTAGGTTTTTCAAGGAAGGCATCGTTGGGGGGCCTGTTGGCGTTGTTGAAGTGGGCATTTCGACCACCACAACAACTCAGGCGGCTCGCCGGAAGGAGCGGTTAATATGATTTTGAATGCTTGGCTGCCGAGCGCTCGGCTGATGCTGTGTTGCTTCGGTTTTTTTGGGTTCTCTCCGGCCCTCATGGCTCAAGGGTACGTGCCCGAGCAGGTTCCCGCGTCTCAGGTCCCGCAACCTGGATCGCGGACTCCGATAGAGGTGGCCGAGCGTACGATACCAATTCCTCAGATTACCCAGATATCCTTGGAGCGAAGGCCGGACGAACACGAACTGATGCCGGCCCTGCGTTGGGCGAACCAGGGTTTGCAGCAAATGGATCAGAATCTGCACGACTATTCGGCGATTGTCGTGAAGCGCGAGCGGATCGATGGCAAGCTGGGTGAGCATCAGTGGATGTTTGTCAAGATTCGCCACAAGCCGTTCAGTGTGTACATGCACTTCCTGAAACCGAAGAGCCTCAAGGGCCGCGAGGTCATCTATGTGGACGGCGCCAACGAAGGGAAGCTGCTCGCCCACGCGACCGGGCTTCAGGCCGCACTGGGAACGCTTCAGCTTCACCCGACGAGTCCCCTGGCAATGAAGGACCAGCATTACCCGATCACGGAGATGGGCGTACGGAATCTGATTCAACGGCTGCTCGAAGTCGGCACGAACGACACTCGCTATGGCGAGTGCCAAGTGACCGTTCGGCGCGACGCGAAAATCAACGATCGGACATGCACTTTGATCGAAGTTGTGCATCCCCAGCCGCGTCGGAACTTCCTATTCCATGTTGCGAAAATCTTCGTGGACAACGAGCTGAATGTCCCCATTCGCTATGAATTGCACGATTGGCCGAAGGAGCCGGGCGGAACCCCCGAGTTGATCGAGGAATACACCTACTTGAACCTGAAGCCCAATGTCGGGTTCAGCGACATCGATTTCGATGTTCGCAACCCCGACTACAATTTCAAGGAAGGACGCCGCTAGCGCCCTCGAATCGCCGAACGGACGATTGCTCGCGGCGAGCGAACCGAATTCGGCCCCGCGTTGCCAGCCGGGTGGCGCGGGGCCGTTGCATTGTCTGGTGGTTCGTGAATTCGTGGCGGGGCAGCCGACGCCGGTTCGCAATGAGACCGCAAGATGGAGACGCAACCGCCAACAACTCGCGCGGCCGGACTTTCGAAACGTCGATTATGGTGGAGGTTGTTCCTCTACCCCGTATTATTCTTCGTAGCGGTAGTTATTACGCTGATGTGGCTGGAAGAGTCGCTGATCTTTTTTCCCTCACCTTATCCCGAGGGCGACTGGGAACCTTGGGGCCTTGTGCTTGAGGACGCCCATTTTCAGGCCGCCGATGGCACGAAGCTCCACGGATGGTATGTTCCCCACGATAAGCCGCGCGCCGTGGTTCTTTTTTGCCACGGCAATGCCGGAAACATCACTCATCGCGCGGGGATGCTCGAATCGATGCACGATCGCGTGGGAGCATCGGTCATGATCTTCGACTATCGAGGCTACGGTCGAAGCGAGGGAAAACCCAAGGAGAAGGGGGTGCTGGCCGATGCTCGTGCGGCACGTGCCTGGCTGGCCGAGCGTGAGGGGATCGACGAGCGCGAGATTGTCGTCATGGGACGTTCACTCGGTGGAGCGGTGGCTGTCGATTTGGCCGCCGCCGACGGCGCGAGAGCTCTGGTGCTCGAGGGCACCTTCACGTCGATTCCTGACATGGCCGCGCATATTTACCCTTGGCTGCCGGTTCGCCCGCTTATACGCAATCGGTTCGATTCGCTGACCAAGATTCGACGCTACCGAGGCCCATTGCTCCAGAGTCACGGCGACACCGACACGATCGTCCCGATCGCAAGCGGCAGGAAGTTGTTCGACGCCGCCAATGAGCCGAAGGAATTCGTTACGCTGCGGGGGGTGGACCACAACGACTGGCTGCCGGAAAGCTACTACGACCGACTGCGAGAGTTTTTCGACGCACTTCCATGAAGCAGGGCTTTTCAACGTCGTCGTTCCGGGGTATTGTGAACGATGGAGTAGTGGGCCGGATGGCCGCCGGCCGAGACCCGTTCAAGCCGCCATATCGGCTTTGTGGGTTTCGGCGGGAGGAAAGTCCGGGCTCCGAGGGACGCGGTGATGGGTAACGCCCACCGGCCGTGAGGCCAGGGAAAGTGCAACAGAAAGCAAACCGCCGCGCGAGCTTCTCGCTCGCGAGGTAAGGGTGAAACGGTGAGGTAAGAGCTCACCAGCGGGTCGGGTGACCGGCCCGGCTAGGCAAACCCCACTGGGAGCAAGGTCAAACAGGGAGCTGTGCCGCTTCGTCGACCCCATTGGTCGGCTGAACGGCCGCGGGCTGGTCCGGTCCGTTGTCGACTTCCGGGTAGACTGCTCGAGCGGCCGAGTAATCGGTCGCCTAGATAAATGGCCATCGTCCGACCGGCTTTTTGACGGTCGGAAACAGAACCCGGCTTACAGGCCCACTATTCCTTAATCTGACGAAAATACGGATCATTCCACCAAGACCACCGAAACGGCCGATCAGACTCTTTCAAAAGGTGCTTGTTTTCGTGCCCAATCGGCGTGGCGTGACGTAGGCTATAGGAACGCACCGTGGTCGACGCGAGCGTTATGCGTGCGTGGGAAAGACCATTCCCGGCACGACCGGCTTCCGGCCGAAGGTCGTCGCCGATAGTGTGCAAGTGTGTACCAGGAAACCTCGTTTAACAAAGGAGCATTGCGTGGCCAATTCAGAAGACAACACGACTCCCGAAAACGCCGAAGTGCAGAAAACCGCCGAAGCCTCGACTCCGGCCAATCCGACCGCTCAGCAGCGTCCGCAGATCCAGATTGACGATTCGCACGCTAACGCGGCCTACGCCAATTTTTGTCGCGTGACGGGCACGCCCGAGGAATTGATCCTCGATTTTGGACTCAATCCCCAACCGTTCGGCATTCCGAAGGACCCCATCGCGATCAGCCACCGGCTGATTGTGAACTTCTACACGGCCAAACGAATGTTGCAGGCGTTGAGCCTGACCATCCAACGTCAGGAAGCGACGTTCGGCGTTCTGGAGACGGACGTCCAGAAGCGAGTTACGCCGTCGGCACGTCAGCCGATGAACCAACCCCAGGCGTAGGCCAGACGCACCAAGCCGGTTGAGCCGACTGCAACCGTATCCATCGAAACACGGACCATTCGACCGTTCGGATGGCCCGTGTTTGCGTAATGTTAGGGAAATCCGCTTCTCGACTGTACCATCGTTTACGTTCACAAGCCGGGAAACCGGCTTCCTGGGAAAGCGTCCTCATTTTTTCAATATCCAACTGTCAATAACGTGACGTCGAGTTGTCCATTCACGCTCCCAGGGCGACATTGCCACGGCGCGACCCGTTGCGCTGCCAGGACGGCCGGGGGGGTAACCGCGCACACGGCTCAAAAAAATCGGGGGCATCTTCCGCCGGCGTCGGCCATGAATCATAATGTCGGTTCCCCGGGGCAACCGACAAGATGTTTATCCCTCCCCGTGACGGAGCCACCATGGACGCCGCTGCGCTCGATTTCTTCAGAAAAGCCCTCCAAACTCCCAGCCCGTCGGGGTACGAGTCGCCCGTTCAAGATGTTGTTCGTGAGTATGTGCGCGGATTCGCCGACGAGGTGACGACCGACGTGAACGGCAACGTCATTGCGGTCAAGAATCCGGGTGCGCCCGTTCGCGTGATGCTGGCGGGCCACTGCGACCAAATCGGCCTGATCGTCCAGTACATCGACGAAAACGGTTTTCTCTACGTTCAACCGATTGGCGGCTGGGATCCCGTCGTGTTGGTTGGCCAGCGAATGACCGTGTGGACCGAGTCCGGGCCGGTTTTCGGCGTCATTGCCCGAAAACCGATCCATCTGATGACCGACGAAGAGCGAGGCAAAGCCCCGAAAATCAAGGAGCTTTGGCTCGATATCGGTGCCGCGACGAAGGAAGAAGCCCGGAAGCTAGTCCGCGTCGGCGACGCAGTGACCGTCGAACTCGAATATCGCGAGATGCCCAACCAACGGGTCGTCTCCCCGGCGATGGACGACAAATGCGGCATGTGGGTCGTGATCGAAGCGCTCCGCCGTGCGAACAAGGCGAAACTCAATTGCTCGCTCTACGCGGTCTCGACCGTTCAGGAAGAACTCGGCCTGCGCGGGGCGCAGACGAGCTGTTTCGGCATCGACCCACACGTCGGCGTGGCCGTCGATGTGACGTTTGCCACCGATTGCCCCACCATCGAGAAGAAGGAAGAAGGCGATATCGCCCTCGGAAAGGGCCCGGTCGTCTTTCGCGGCCCGAATTTCAACGCCAAGGTCGTGGAGCAACTGATCGCGACCGCCGAGTCCGCCGGAATCCCCTGCCAATTGGGCGCGGCCGGTAAACCACCCGGAACCGATGCCCGGGCCATTCAGGTAACCCGAGCGGGCGTCGCAACCGGCTTGGTCAGCATTCCCAACCGCTACATGCACAGCCCAGTCGAGTTGATCTCGCTCGAGGACATCGACCACGCGGCCGACCTGCTGGCTCGTTTCGCGGAGAGTGTTTCGGCCGACGCCAACTATATCCCCTGATCCTTCGTTTCCATTTCTCTCCCATTCCCCCTTTCGGATGCTTTCGGGCAGCGCATCTGCCACGAAGAGCTTCATGCCATGACACGAGTTCTGGTTGTCGACGACGAGCCGGACTACCCCCAACTGTTGAGCATCATTCTGACCAAGGAAGGCTTCGAGGTCGAAACGGCGGCCAACGGCGACGACGCTCGCCGCGTTGCCTCGCGGTTCGTACCCGACGTGCTCATCGTCGACTGGATGCTCGAAGACTCAGAGGATGGTCTCGCCGTGTCGAAAAGCCTCGCCCGAAGCTGCCCCAATCTGCGAACGGTGCTCATCACGGGTTATCCCTCGTCGGCGCTTGAGTCACGAATTAAGAAGACGCCGGACGTGCGACTGCTGACCAAACCTTTCACGCCGACCCATCTCATCGAACTGGTTCGCGAACTCGGCGGCTGCGGACAACAGTAGACGGGATCTTTCACAAGCCCGTAGATTAGGCGAAGTGTCCGAAGTGTCTGGCGAGGTCGTGGGTGCCGACAAGCCGTTACGCGCCTCTCGCTTGCGTTTCGGATTCGTGCTGATCGTGCCGCAAGTGCTCGCGCACGACACGTAGGTGACTTGGAAGCAGGTCGTCCCCCCTTGCTTTCTCCGCGGAGAGTTCTCGCCACTT
>DOEZ01000411.1 GCA_003532715.1 Planctomycetaceae bacterium | reverse complement strand
ACGCCGTCCTTCGTGACGGTCGGCGAGCCGAAGCTCTTCTGAAGAATGACGTTTCGGCCGCGCGGGCCCAAGATGACCTTGCGGGGAAGCTCTTTCGCTGTTGCGGGCTGGCTAGGCTCTTCTTGCCCATCCGCTGCAGCAAGTAGTCTGTCCAAGGGTTCTTCTGCCAATTTCCTGTTGATGTTCTCCTCAATTCCCTCCAGAGTTCCGTCGAGCCACCACGGAATGCAGTCTTGGAATTCAGGTGCGAGAATCGCACGCCAGTTCTCCAGAAGCGGGATCGTCACCAACACAGAAAGAAGAACCATCTGCTCCGGCAACCGAAGAATCTCGTCAAAAGTGTCCCGCAACACCAGGGTCTGCTCCACGGCGTTCCCAAGTTCTTCAGCCTCCGGCTCCACTGAAACCACGCAGTCCTCGAGCGACTCGCCTAGCGCCACTCCCACCGCCCAGACATCCATTCTCGCTTCGAGCAAGTCAGCGCAGAGCGCTTCTTCAACTTGCGCCGGAGCCTCATCCCACCTGCCGGGCAATTGCTTGGCATCCTCGATGCAGAGATCGAGGAATCTTCTCAGCTCCTCGGCTGCAGCAATTGCCTCGTTGGCCGGGAGTATGCCGTCGAGTTCGCCGGCCTCGACACCAAATAGACGGCAGTAACCCAACGCTCGCGCCAAACAGAACGCGGCGCAAGCCGCTTCCGCGGATCGTTCGCCGGTCTTATCAAACTCGGCCAGGGCTGGATCTTCGTGCGCGGCTCGAAGGTCCTCGATATACCCCAAGGGGTCGTATGGAGTCGATTTGGTCATTGCGATTCCCTTTGTCGGACTTGGACTGACACGCCTTCCAGCGGCTTTTTGAGGGGGTGCCGGTACCCAACGTTCGTATCCGAAGACGCTTGCGATGAAACCACTACCGACCACGACTGGGGCGGCCCGCCCCACGGGCAGCCGGACACGTTCGGACAGAAACCCCAACTGGCGGGGGTAACGAAGTTTATTGCTGACCGAAGCTCTCGAACGGGCCCTTTGCACGGGCTAAACCGGATCGTCTGGTCCGCGGGCAATCGCACTGCTCCAAGGTCACGATCCCAAATCCCGTAACGTATTACCAACTGGCGGACGACGCGCCGCCACCGCTGTTGGCTATTCCTTTCTACGACCATCGTAGTGGGAAAGTAACACGTTCGCAGAGAATTTCCCTGCTTACCCTGATCGCGAACGTAGGCCGTCGCGCCGGCAGGCAATACCAGGCACCACATTCGGAAGGGTTGCCCCATTGGCGAACCAAGAGTATGCGACTCATAAAGTAGCACCAATGGGCGGGATAATGTCTCGCGAACCTGCCATCCAAACGCCTCTGACACACCCTCAGGCATCGATGACGGACCGTGAGCCGACTGTGCTGATTTAGCCAGGGCGTTGAGTACTTCTTTCGGAAAGACATCATCCCATGGTTCGTTGCCCGGTACTATGTGTTTGGCGACAATATGTTGCCAAGCCTGAAAGGAAATCGTGAGCTCAGTTCGCCCCGAATCGACTCTGGGGTCGGGGAGATCGCTCCATCGCATACACATATCCTGACTACGGTTCCACATGACGTAACTCCTCACGCAGCTTTTGACAAGTTCTATAATAATCTATTCTCACGGCGTTCCATTTCATGGACAACAGGTCGGCGATCATCTTTGCGCGATCGGTTGTTGTTTTCTTCTGAAGGAAATTGCTAGGCGGAAACGGTGGCTTAATCTTGAGTTCTTTGAGCCACGATCCCCACGTCTTTTGCTTCACCATCACGTAACAGCCCGATATGGCCACGAAGATGACTTTTTGTTTCACGGACAGAACGGACAGATTATCGATGATCTTCATGATCTGCGGCCCCAGAGTCCCCCAATCCATCGAACTGTCCGACCTGCTGTCTTCCTTGCCATGTGGATCCTCGAAATCGATCTCCTGGCCCGTTTCGTGATTCACCGGTAATTGCCGTGGGGGTTTTTTTCTCAACTTGTCGAGGGCGAGGTTGCTAATGACCTGATAGCACCAGCCCTCAAATGGCCCTTTGTCAATGTCGTACTTGTCGAGCTCCTTCCACACTTTGCTGACCGAATCGGAGACCAGATCGTTAATGAATTGTCTGGGTAAACTATATTTCGACGACATGGCTCTGCCGACATCCCTGGCTTTCTGCTGGATGACCTTCATAAGGTCTTCTGCGGCTCTTTCGCGATCGGTCGTTGCCGCTCTGAATTGGTAAACGGCAGCAGTGCCTGGGGTCATCAGACGCACTCCGCATCTTAAGGTTTTCGACTGATCCATCCCATTACCCCGCTGCATCTCAAGCGAGCGCAGCGTGCCCAACGGAAATCCGGTTTCATGGCTCGCGGCCATGAAGAAACGTTCAAGCAAGATGCAGACCGCAAAAAAAGGTTGCCCCTCGACAGTTGCCTATAAAGTGTGAGGTATCACCACTTGACCATTGTCCTCTTTTATATCCCACGCGGAATGTCCCAACAACACCCCCCCACGGGGGCGACTGCAAGCGTGGCAATCAAGAACATGAGCAGAATTGACGGAGAGATCCAAGGCACCTTTTCAGCCAAACGACCTTGCCAGCGGTCGAGCTTGCTGCAAGGGCTGCCCGTTTCAATGGCCTTTTCATCGGCCGAGGTTCACCGCACAGATGGCGATCGTCACGATACTCACCAGCGGATAGACCACTGGTCGTCGTCGCGGGGCGGTCAGTCCATCTGCCCAACGGCCAAGACACCGAAAACCTTTTGGTTTTCGGATGACCGGGCAGTCGTCTTGTTACAAATCCGACCGCCGACCGTAGAGGTTGATGGCCACTAGGAATGCCCGCTTGTGACGCGGGTCAGCAAAGGCCACCAGCGCAGTCGTCGATTCGGATTACATGTCATGGCGGGAGAGACAGGATGAGCAAGGTCGTTCTCTATCTGTCTATCGATGAGGTCAATTGTTATGTCGCGAAGCGCCTCGCAAAACAAGCTGGCCTGGATGTTCAACTCATCACATCTGCAAGGAGTCTCGCGGGATTGCTGAAAAACATGAATGGAGAGGTGCGAGGCGTGATTGTCGAGGTGAATCGGAGTTTTCTCACGGAGAATGTGGACGAACTGTGTGATGTCGTGCTGCAGGCCGCCGCTCGTGGCAAGACCTGTGTGGTTCACGGTCTCGGAATCCCAGCCGCCAAGAAGGCGCAACTCAAAACTCTTGGGATCAGATCGCGCAGGTTCCTGGATCGGACGTGCTTTCTCGAATGTGACCGTCGGTCTTGAGCACTTGGAGCTCAGGTCACGGTAAGATCACTCGTGGTACAGTTTTTCCGAGAGAGAGGCATATAGGTACAGGTGTGTCAACCAAGTTGGCCCGTTCGAGGCGTCCGGGCGTCAGGCTCATAAGTGGAGCTCCGGTGTCCACTTCGCACCGGACAGCCGGAAAGAACACAGAGAAAAACCATGACGACGACACTTGATTCAATGCGACATGCAGCAGCTTGTGCACAGTGTAGTGATTCGCGCGGGTTCCTTCCTAGCCCGATGGAGATGATCGCCTACTTGGACCGCCACGTGGTAGGCCAGCCTTGTGCCAAAAGAACTCTCACGACTGCTGTCTACGGCCACTATATTGGCCGCCAAGTCGCCGACGCTCACATGCCACGCCATGTTGTTATCCTTGGCACAACAGGTAGTGGAAAGACCTACTTGGTTAAAACCCTAGCCAAGTTCCTCAACGTGCCCATGACGACAGTTAACGCGACGGAGCTCTCTGAGGTCGGGTACGTCGGCAAGAACGTCGAAACGGTGATTTTGCAGCTTCTGGCGATGAATAAATGGGATATTGAGGCAACGGAGCGCTCGTGGGTCCTTGTCGATGAGATCGACAAGAAAAGACGTCGCGATACCGGTTTTCGTGACATCTCGGGCGAAGGCGTTCAAATGGGGTTGCTGCCTCTTTTCGGGGGAGAACAAATCACCGTCAACCAAGATCAACGATCAGCTGTCGTGGACTGTTCGAAGATTTTGTTTATTTGTGCGGGGGCGTTCGTGGGCTTGAAACGCATTATTAGACACCGCCTTGATGAATCCGATGGAATTGGCTTTCAACATGCCTGCCTGCAGTCGTTCGTTCACGATAATGAACTGTTGCACCACGTCGAGATAGGAGACCTCCAAGAATATGGGGTCATACCCGAACTCCTCGGGCGGTTAACGAGCATTGCCGTCTTGGACGAGCTCACTCGCGAACAGTTGATAGCCATCATGAATGAAGCCGAAGACTCGGTGGTTCGTAGACTCATTCGTTTCTTCGCCCTGCACGGTGTAGAACTGTTGTTTGAACACGAGGCTCTGGAGGCGATTGCCGATCACGCCTTACTTCTCGGAACGGGTGCCCGAGGATTGAGTCGCGAGGTTCTTCGCGCACTGGAAACCGTCGAGTACCGATTGCCAGAGCTGGTTGCGGATGGAGTCACTCGAATTCGGATCACCGCTGACGTTGTAGAACGCAAGAGTCAACCTGTGCTGGAGCGGTGTGCCACGGAAGTGCCCAACATACTTGAAGACATTCGTAGGAATGCGCTCTGGCGTTTGGCGGGACAACACAGTTCTTCCTCATCAACCGCGCGGCAGGACGAGCTACCCACGAACACGGAAGGATGGTCGGAAGAGCGGCTTGCCGCGTATCGGGACCAGGCTTTGGATCGGTTGAATTGGGGGGCCGAGAGCGGTAGTACGCGAACGTGGTTTGAATCTTTCTTGAAAGACAATTCCAAGGACATTCCGAAACTAAGAATAGTCTGCCGTCTCCTGGATGAAATCCTCGTCCGCCAAGCCTCGATAAACGAATTCTTCCTTGCATATCTCTACGGGGCGACCGAAAATATCCAAGCCGTGCTCGCATATATGGATTATAGGGCGTTGAAGCGGCAAGAAGAGGAACAACGCCGTAAACGGGACCCGGACGGCGCGTCGTGATCCGTGACCGTTAGGTTCATTCTGAACTTACACTGGGCAAACGCGATGAAATCACGAAAGGGTCGTATGGTCTTGGCTGAAGAGACAACAGAAGACGGGAGTCTCACAGACAACGTGATAGCTCAGCATGCATCGAGGTAAGGTAACGAGGAGCAAAAGTAATGGGTGAAAGTCATTTCCCAGAGGAGTACGCGAGGCTTCGATCTCAAATCGGCGCCGATGAGGCTGTTGGTATCGCTGCCCGTTGGTGGAGGCTTTTCGAGGCAAGACACTTGTCGTCTCGGCCGACCATGGTCGTCGAATTGGCGCACGATTTGTTAAAACGAGGAATGAATGTCACGGCGCTGTTTGTGGCGTGTGTGTGTGCGAACACTGATCGTATCAGTGCCGCACTCGCATGGCGAGATCAAAACGAAGCACGACGAGGGTCGCTGTTTCGTTCAGGTGATTTCTGCTTCTTCTGCGGCAAGTACCGTATGGTCAGGCTTGAGGAGGCTACGGAGGTTGGGAATCAGAGTAGAACAGAAGTCGAATTCTCGGTGGACGAGTCTGAAGTCGAACTGCATACCGGCGACAAGTATCCGCTGTTCAAGGGGGCTGTCTGCTATTGGCGTCTTGCGGTCGAATAGAATACGCAATGCGGCTGGCGAAAAGGTGCATACACCGTCTGGACGATTCGTCGAATCAACTTACTAGAAAGAAGCAATGAGCACGCGTACCATTGTTACTGCTGATGCCCATTTCACGTTCGTAAGCTACGAGCATTCGGTGTCTAGCCAACTCGATCCAGAGTCGGACCTAGAGGATGTGCTCGAAGGTGCTACACGAAGCGATGTGTTGGAGAGTCTAGTCCTCTTGCACACATGCACGACTTGCGGCCGGGAAACGGAGAATGCCCTGGTCGTTATTGTAGAGAATGCCAAGAACAACACCTACGAAGGGGTCCACTGCCAGGACTGTATTCGTGGCGAATTTGTTGGATTCGTTCGTTATCTTGGAGACATCGCACTTCAGGGTGAGACGGAGTTCTACTGGTGTGACGGCCAATCCCAGGCGGGGATACTGACCTTAGAAGAATTCGTCGGGCGACTTGATAGGTATTTTACTAGCGTTTGCTGACCAGCGTCCAAACGGACAATGAGGACACACGGATGATATCACGGCGAGCTATGCTCCGCGCGTTTATCGCGGTAGCGACTTCGAGAGTTTCGGGTCGCTGGATGTTCGCTCCCTGTTCGGCGATTACTGCCTCCGAACGTGTCGGTTTCGAGTCTATTATGTCGCTTGCCGATGAGCTTGAGCAACATGGGACGCCGATTCTCATCGCGATCAACCGCGTTGTAGAGCGAACCACTAACGAGAGGGTTCGGCGCGCGTTCTTACGAGTCCGCGAGACCATTCGGAGGGGAGGGACGTTTGTTGGAGGATTCGACCTCTATCCGGACATCTTTCCCAAGAAGTTTCGAAGAGTCTTCGAGACGGACGAGGTGTGGGACCTGTCCGTGTTGTTGAGAGAAGCCGCCAATCAAGGCTGGGAGTCTCATGATGGATGATGACGAGGATCCCGCGCTGCGACGGATCCGCAGTATTGCGGAGACGCTACGCGGCGTCTATTTCCCCAAATGGGATCCGCGACGTGAATGGAGTTTCTATGTTTGGCCAGACAACCAGTTCTGCGCGTCGCTGTGTGACCGCCGCACGAAGAACATCCACATCGGAGATTACCCAGCGGAGAATGATGAGTTTATCGCTGCCCTAATCTGCCACGAAATCTGCCATGCCATAGTAGATGGTAATCATACCCCCCGTTGGGCTCGCCGAATGGAGAAGACGGCGGACCGTGCAGAAAGACTTCAGAATGCCGAATTGGCTGGTTTACTCAGGGGCGATGTTGCGTTGGAGATGTCGTACTTGAGCCTCCTATGGCACCGTTATTTCCGACCTACCCTCCACGAGATTGCAGGGCGGCCGGAGCCAGCGGATTTCGATGTTGCCCTTTCAGAGATGCTTCGATTGGTAAGGAGAAATGAGCCGCTGCTCTACTTTGGATGGAACACCAAGACCTTTAATGAATGCTATCCGCAGGCCAGGGCGGAGTTCTTGGCGGCAAGAGCTGGAATAGTAGGGCATCGCGGCGAAGAAGCCACTGACTTTCTATAGCCTGGATCGGCGAAGCTCCTCTGGGACGGCGTGAACTTGCGGTTCACCAATTCCGAGACAGCCAACCGACTGATCCAGCCGCCGTATCGGGCAGGGTAGAGCCTTTAGTCAGTAAGTATGGAAGTAAGGAAGTACGGAAGTATTCAACTACGGTCCGCGGTCCCATCTGACCCTGGGAGCTCAGCCCGATAACCTTGGATGTCGGCGGCGTGTTGCTCGCTAAAGTCGAGCGGCCTACTGGCATCGGGGCTGGCTGGCCAAGTTTTTCGTCGGCCACCTTGATATCCGTGCCTTCCAGTCGCCTGATGAAGGTCATTTGCTGTTCGCCGGAGTTGGATGCCGGACATGAGAGGTCGTAAGACACCAGGATCTATTTCTCAGGAACCATCTTCGAGCGACCTTAGTGTTTCATTGCCTTGTAGTTCATCTGATCACGTTCCGGGATGGGCAGCAGCTTCACGGACGGCCGCCATGATGCTTGCACGCACGACCTCAGGCAGACTGTGCCACATTTCAACGACGGTCGCAAGATCGGAGTCGAATGCACCGCATTCGTCGCCAACTGCACCGGATTCCGCACCGCCTGTTTCAGAAACGCCGTTTTTCTCGAAGGTTTCTGCATTCTTTCGAGTCCGGCCTCGGCTACTGTGAAGTGGTCTGGGTTGTCAAGGCG
>DOEZ01000613.1 GCA_003532715.1 Planctomycetaceae bacterium | reverse complement strand
GTGTATTGTCGCCGCGTCCAAGTCCCAGGCGGTTGGCCTGCTGCCCTCGCTTGCCGGCGAGCTCCGCCGAGAGACTGCCGACCGCCCCACCGCGCCGACTCCCGTGATTACCCATTGACACGACATTCTTATATGATATCATGGAGGTTATGAAATCCATGGCGATAACCGAAGGTCTTCCCGTCGCGACGGGACCAGGGCGTGCAATGCAACCGTTGAAACGGGTTGGGCTCGTTCGCGAGGTGGTGGATCGGCTCCGCGAGCAGATACTCGCCGGCGTGTATGAGTCGGGCGCGGCGATTCCGCCCGAGGGAAGGCTCGGCGAGAGCCTCGGAGTGTCACGCACGGTCGTTCGCGAGGCGATGCGGATTCTCGGGGCGCAAGGTTTGGTCGAGGTTTCGCAGGGGAAACGCCCCCGCGTCCGACCGGCCGATCCGCAAACGGTCGTCGAGACGTTTGGCACGTACCTGCAGCGGGGCGATCATACGCTGCTCGACCTGATCGAGGTTCGACTCCCGCTCGAAACGGCGATGGTGGCGTTGGCGGCCGAGCGAGCCACGGCGGCACAACTGGCCGAAATGGAGAAATCCATCGACGAGATGGCAGGCGCGACGAGCCTGCCGAAACGGGTCGAGGCGGACGCGCGGTTTCATGAACTTCTGGCTGAATCGACCGGCAACCCGCTGTTTTCCCTCCTCCTCACAACCGTGTCGGGCGCGATGCGACGCTCGCGCAACCAAACGATATCGAAAACGGGCGCCGATCGCGCGTTGAAGGGCCACAGCGCCATTCTTGCCGCGGTTCGCGCGAAGGACTCCGACGCGGCGCGTCGTGCCATGTTAGAGCATCTACGGATGGCGGAAGAGGACTTGCAAGATACACAACCATGACCAGATTGCCGAAAGTTGTCATTACCGATTTCGTCGCCGACGACCTAGCGCCCGAACGCCGCATACTCGACGGTGTTGCCGAGGTCGACGCGATCAACGCCCGCAGCGAAGAGGATCTCAGCGGTCGAATCGACGAAGCTGCCGCGTTAATGGTCTACCACAACATTCGTCTCACTGAAAAGACCATTGCTCGCCTTCGCCGCTGCAAACTGATCGTCCGTTGCGGCGTCGGCTACGACAACGTCGATTGCGCCGTCGCGGGCCGCCGCGGCATCCCCGTCGCCAATGTGCCCGACTACGGCAGCGAAGAAGTGGCCGATACGGCGATCGGCATGGCGTTGTCGCTGACGCGCGGCATCGCCCTGTTGAACTCGCGGCTTCGCCGAGGCGAGGGCCCCTGGTTCTACACCCAGGCCGTGCCCTGTCGGCGGCTTCGCGGGCAAGTGTTCGGCATTGTCGGCCTGGGGCGAATCGGCACGGCCACCGCGATTCGAGCCAAGGCCTTGGGCCTGGACGTCGCCTTTTACGATCCGTACAAGCCCGACGGCTATGACAAGGCGATGGGCATTCGCCGCGTGGACGACTTGGGCGACCTGCTTTCGCAGGCGTTCATCCTGTCGCTTCACTGCCCGTTGACCGACGAGACGCGCGGCATAATCGACGGCGAGGCCCTGGGCCGAATGCCGCGAGGTTCCTACCTAATCAACACGGCTCGCGGAGGCCTCGTGGACTCGGCTTCGATTCCGGCGGCCATCGCCTCGGGGCAACTCGCCGGCGCCGGGATCGACGTCCTGCCGCATGAGCCGCCCCAGGCGTTCGATCCGCTTATCGCGGCCTGGCGCGATCCCGAGCATCCGGCGCACGATCGCGTACTGATCAACCCCCACGCCGCGTTCTACAGCGAGGAAGCGCTCCTCGAGATGCGCACGAAGGGCGCCGAAGCCTGCCGCCGCGCATTGCTCGGCAAAGGAGTCAACACGGTCGTCAACAGCGTCGTCAACGGTGAATGCAACGGCGAACAGAACGGTGAACGAGACGCCGCTCCCAAAGGGTCCCATTGCAGAAAGGGCGTCCTTCATGCCCCGACTGATTGATCTGTCGCTGCCGCTCGAGCACGGGCAGGCAACGTTCCCGTTCGATCCGAAGTTGAGCATCGTCACGCACAACACAACCACGTCGATCGGGTACAACATCACGCAGATCAGCATGTCGACCCACCAGGGGACGCACCTTGACGCGCCGCGACATTTTTTCGACGACGGCACGCCCGTCGATGAAATACCGCTTGAGAGGTTTTTTGGGGAGGCCGTGCTGGTCGATCTCGCGCCCGGATCGGCCCTCGAACCGAAACAACCGATCACGCGCGAGATGTTCCAGGTCCATGCCGAGCATTTTCACCCCGGCGCCAAGATCGTCTACCGCACGGGGTGGGACCGAGCTTTCGGCCGTCCCGAGTATTACAGCGATTTCCCGTCGCTTTCGCTCGAAGCGGCCGAGTGGATCGCCGCGCGGCGAATTGGTTTGTTGGGCATGGACACACCCACGCCGGGCACGCAATGGAAGGAAATCCACCACGCTCTGCTCGGCGCGGGCATTGAGATCGTCGTGGTCGAGGCAATGGCCAACCTGGAATTATTGCCAACCCGGTTCACGCTGGCAGCGTTTCCGCTGAGAATCAAGGGCCGCGACGGTTCGCCAATTCGGGCCGTGGCGATCATCGAGCCGTGAGGTTTTCATTCACCGCGCCTCCGGGCACCCACTGTTTGTAAACAAGGAGAGCACCCCATGCGAGGACTCGCCGGAAAAGCGGCTATCGTGACGGGCGGGTCGACGGGCATCGGCCGGGCGATCGTCGAACGTCTCTGCGAGG
>DOEZ01000176.1 GCA_003532715.1 Planctomycetaceae bacterium | reverse complement strand
GCGTCTTCGCGTCTTCGCGTGAGTCCTTCGTTCTCAGATCTCACACAAAGCCACAAAGCCACGAAGAAGAAGGACGAGACCGCCGGTTCACAGTTGCAGGAGTTGCTCGACCGTTTCGCGCATTTCGTCTTCCAGCCCGGGCGTGTAGCCAACCCAGATTCTTCGGATCACTCCCTCGCGATCCAGGACGAAGCTGGTCGGAAATCCCTGCGACGATTCGACACTCGCGAAAGCGCCGCGCGTGACGCGGGCCGGGTCGGCGTAGGTCGGCAGGTCGAGCTCCAAGGTTTCGACCAACTCCTTCGTGTCGGCAAGCAATCGGTCCGGGTTCTCGTCGCCGGCCGAGACGGCCAAGAGCACGAAGTCGGGATTCGACGCAAAATCGCGGCGCAGATCGGCCAGATGGGGCAGTTCGACTCGGCAGGGACCGCACCAAGTGGCGAAGAAGTTTACGAGCACCACTTTGCCCTTCAGGCTCTCCAACGTGACGGGCTCGCCGTCGCCGGTCAACGGCGTCAACTCGAGCGCCGCCAGCGGCAGCCCCTCGCCCGACCGGCTGGTCCGCCAGAGCATCAACACGCTAAGCGCGACAAAGAGGAGCACGGCGACCAGACAACCCGAGTTGGGCCGCCGGTCGGCGGCGAAACGGGTCGGAAAGAAAAAACGCATGAATTGCTCCTTCGACGATAGACGGTTTGCATCGCCCTACCCTACAGGGAATTGTACCACGTGGGATGGTTGCGCGAGAAAAAACGACGATAAATCGACGCACTCCAAAGGACGGGGACGGTCAGGCGATTTCGTCGTCGCTCGAGTGAAGGGCCGTTTTCCAGCGGCCGAGATTTTCGAAGCAGACAAGGGCTCCGGTTACGACCGCCTTTTGCGGTTCGGCCGCGACGCGAATGGGCAGCCCGGTGTGTTCGGCCAGATAGCGGTCGATGCCGCGGAGCATCGCCCCCCCGCCGCACAGAACCATTCCGCGATCGACCAGGTCGGCGGCCAGTTCGGGAGAGCAGCCGTCGAGGGTCGACTTGATTGCATCGAGGATCGTTTCGAGCGGCTCGGCTNNCGCCCACCGCATCGACGCCGCGAATTTCCTTTGCCGTTTCGCGTTCCAACGGCGCGGCGCTGCCGATGTCGATCCGCAACTGCTCGGCGGCGCCGATGCCTACCCGCAGACTGTGCCGTCGCAGCAGATAATCGACCAGAACCTGGTCCATCTTGTCGCCGCCCGCGCGGATCGACCGGCCGGCAACCATGTCGCCGAGGCTGAAAACGGCCACTTCGGTCGTTCCACCCCCGATGTCGCACACCATGCTGGCGACCGGCTCGGTCACGGGCAGGCCGCACCCGATGGCCGCCGCCTTGCCCTCGGGCAACAGGAGCACCTGGCTTGCCCCGGCGCGATGCGCGCTGTTGAACACGGCTCGCTTCTCGACCGGCGTGATGCAGCCGGGCACGGTAATCAACACGCGAGGCTTTCGGCGAAAACCGCCGGGCCGGGCCTTGCGAAAAAAGTAGCGAAGCATGGCCTCGCATTGCTCGAAATCGGTAATCACCCCATCGCGAAGCGGCCGAACCACGGCGATCGAGTCGGGCGTGCGTCCGAGCATTTGGCGAGCCAGGTGCCCCACCGCGCAACCGCCCGAAAGAATGCGGCCCGATTCGCGCGAGACGGCCACGATCGAGGGTTCATCGAGAACGATCCCCTCGCCCACCAGACCGATGAGCGTGTTGGCGGTTCCCAGATCGACCGCCATGTCCGCGCGACAGAATCCAAACCATCGATTACGCATCCGTGCCAACCGAAAAAAAGGGGTCATGGTTGCCGCAAACATTCAACGGCCCGGCCGAGCCGCCGAAGACCGGTGCGCCGCGGCCTTCTCCTTCCGTCGAGAAATGACCGATCGCGGCGCGGCGTCGATCAGACCAACCGATTGCGTGTGATTTCCGGCGCGAACGGAGCCGTCCGAACCAGAAGCCGGCTCGGGGGCTGCAGCGAGGGAGTCTGCACGACACTCGGCGCGCCCTGGAACTTGTTGTCGCCGTAATCGGCCGTTTCGAGGTACGCAAAAATGGTCGCCAGGATGATCGCCACGAGCGCGATCACCAACATGGCCGTATAGATGTCCACCCTCGGGGGACGCGTGGGTCCAATCGGTTTGCTCATGGGATTATCAATCGAATTTCGAGGTCACGCGGTCGCCGACTTGAATCGCGCCGGTGCGGAATTTAGGCATGACGCGGCAAACGGCCCGGTCGGCGGCCGTTTCCATGACTTCCAACCGGCCGAGATAGCGGTTTTCGCCGCCGCCGGTGCGATACACTTGGAGTTGATGGCCCTTCTTGAGGCCGTCGTCCTCGCCGATGGAAACTTCGACCACGCCGCTGCCCGCAACCGCCATCACCAAGCCGTTCACGCGAGGAAGCATTCCGGCGGGGTCTTGGTCGGGGTTGACGTCATGCACGCGAAGCAGGTCGCGTTGCCGCGTCACGTCGACGCCCAACGCAATCTTCTCTCCCTCCAAACGCTTCGCCTTGACGTCCGCCTGTTGGAGCAAATCGGCCAGGCGAACCGACTCGGCAAAATTCTCGTCGCGGTCCTGCTGGGCCTCGCGGATGTCGCGTCGGAGCGTCTCGACCTCGTCTCGCAATTTGGCGAGCGTTTCCTGGGTCGATTTCATCGTGACGACCGCCTGTCCCTCGCTGGTCTTCAGATTCTGAATCTGGGTTTCGTACTGGGATCGAAGAAGTCGAAGCTCGTCGATCGTCGTCTCCAACTGCGTGAGCCGGTCACGACGCATGACTTGCTCTTCCTTCAGGGAAGTGCTTGCGGCGAGCAACTGGGCCTCGACGTTTGCCTTCTCGACCTTCAACTCCTCGAGCTGCTGATTCAAACCCTTGGGAAAGCCGCCCGGGTCGCCCATCACGACCTGGCGCCAATTGGTGTGCGTCGCGTAGACCATGACGGCCATCGTCGCGAAGACGACGCATAAGACGCAAATCAACACGGTGAGAATCTTGCCGACAAAGTTCATGAGGATGCCTCTCCAATATCCACTCGACAGGGGGACTAGAACGATTCCGGCCTGCCTCCGGATCGCGTCCTTTCGACTCGCGAGAGCCTCGTCTCGGCGGGATGGCCCAAAACCATCGCCCTCACCGACTTACATCCAGCCGAGACTGTCCCATCAGTATAACTTCGCCCAATTTCACATGTCAATCAGAATACCAGGTTCCCCCAACGCTTTCGACCCGCCTCGAAGCGAAAAGTCGGTATGGATCGGCCTCGGGCCATGATGCCTCGGAGCGACACCGTCTTGTTAGTCGTTGCTATGGTTGTACTTAACGCGATGGGCACCGCGGCGAATCGGCGTGGCGAGAGACAACAAGAGGCGTGGCCGGGCCAAACCCTACTTTGAATACGATCATTATAACCCGGTTTGTGACCCGGTACCGGCTCGGTGTTTCGGCCGCGCCGCCGAAGTCCGCCGCCGCGTCCAGAGGCCCCATCCGCCGAACCCGGCACAGGCGAGCAGGCATACCCCGGCGAAGACGTCCCCATGGTCGAGGTAGACGCTGCCGCGTCGATCGGGTCCGACGGTCGCCAGGATGATCGCCGTGTCGCGCCGCGGGCCTTGCTCGACGATTCGTCCGTCGGCGTCGATCCATGCCGAGAAGCCCGTGTTAGCGGCGATCAACATGGGTTTTCGGCTTTCGACGGCCCGAAAGACGCCGCAGACAAGATGCATGTCTAGCTCGCTCGACCCTCGAAACCACCCGTCGTTTGTCAGATTGACCAGGACGTCGGGCTCGCGGCCCTCCGCGCGAAGCGAGACGATTTGGCGACGGATCACGTGAGGCAAGACGGTCTCGAAGCAGATGCTCGGCCCGAGTCGAACGCCTCGGATGTCGACGGCCACGGCGCGCGTGCCGGCCGTCAGACTGACCGGCAGCGGGGTCCAGCCCTGAATGGCCGGAAACCAGTTCGTCAGCGGCACGTATTCGCCAAACAGAACCCGGTGCATCTTGTCATACCGCTCGGAGAGCTTGCCGTCGGGCGACGCCAGGACGGCCGAATTGAAATACTTGTCACCGTTTTCACCGTGGAAGACTGTCTCGACGCCCAGCAGCATCGGCACGTCCATTTGCAGGGCGAGGTCGGCAATGTAGCCCCGGCTCTCCTCGATGACCCGGGGAAGCCTCTCGCGAAACTCCTCGGGCGATTCTTTCCACCATGTCGGGGGGCGCGCGTTGGACGAGTCGCCGTCGAACAGCGGAAAGCGAACCATCGTCTCGGGCCAGACGATCAGGTCCAAGTCGTTCCAACGCTGGACAGCCCGGCGGGTGAGTTCCTCGTAATGCTGTTGCGTCAGGGTTGCCTTTTCCGGATCGGACTTGAATTCGGCGTCGATGGAACCCTGGATCAAGGCCACGCGGATCGTCGGCGAGGGGGCTGCGGCCGCCGCCATCCGAAAGTGACCGTAGACCAAGGCGATTGCCAGGACGGCCGCGGCGGGCAGCAAGGGCCACCACTCGCTCGGTCTGTCGTCGCAGGGTAGCATCCTCGCCAAACACGCCGCCGCGAACACCATCACGAAGCACACCGCGTAGGCGCCGCCCAGGTCGCTCACCTGAATCAGGTCGATCCAGCGGTACTGGGTGTGGCCCAGTGCGCCCATGGTTATGCCCGTGATCAGGTGCGCGCGAGCCAGCTCTAATCCGGTCCAAATGACTGGAGCGGCCGCGATCAGGGGCACCCCGGCGCGATGCACCGCCACGCGCGTCAAGGCGACAAACAGCGGTAAGTAACAGCCCAGATAGGCGGCCAGCGCGATCCAGCCGAAGCTCGTGGCCGGGTGGGGAAGCCGCACGAAGTGGTAGGCGGCGAGCCAGAAGCAGAGCCCGACCGCCCAAAGCACCAGGTAGGGACGCCGCCCGGAGAGTTCCTGCCGCCGAGCGAGCAGGATCCACCAGGCCGGCGCGATCCATGCCAAGGGCCAGAGGTTCAAGGGGGGCAACGCGGCCCAATAGAGAACCGCGCCGCAAGCGGCCGGGCCGAACGTGGATCCGTAGAGTTTTTGCAGTCGGTCTCGCATTGCCAATCAGCCTACTGCATTGTCCTTCACCATGGAAAAAAACAAGTATTCACCACGAAGTAGACGAAGGGCACGAAGGGGGGACGGAGAATGGAAGGGAAGTGTATTCGCCGCGCGCCTTCGGGTCGTCGGTGGTGGATTCCTGGACGAGAATTCCGTCTCAGGCTCCTTCTCGCGTTGCGAGAAAGTTTGTCAGTATGCTGGTTCCGTCGGCCGTCAGGAAGCTCTCGGGGTGAAACTGCAATCCGAACACCGCATGACGGCGATGTCGAATGCCCATGATTTCGCGCCGGCCGTCGGGCGACTCGCTCCAGGCACTGACGACGAACTCCTCGGGCAACGTGTCGGGCTGGATAATCAGACTGTGGTAGCGGGTCGCCTCCAACGGGCTGGCCAGGCCCTCGAACAACGCCTCGCCGTCGTGGTGGATCATGTCGGTCTTGCCGTGCATCAGTCGCTCGGCGCGAACGATCTTCGCTCCGAACGCCTGGGCCATCGACTGATGACCGAGGCAGACTCCGAGGACCGGCATCACGCCGGCAAGCCGTCGAGCCGCTTCGAGCGAAACACCCGCCTCGTCCGGCGTGCAGGGCCCGGGCGAGATGATCACCCGCGCCGGGTTCCGTTGGAGTATCTCGTCGACCGTGATCTTGTCGTTGCGGAAGACCTGGATGTCCAGTCCCGGGTCGATCTCGCCCAGTCGTTGAACCAGGTTATAGGTGAACGAGTCGTAGTTGTCGATGATGAGGATCATGTCTGGCTCGTGTTTGGAGTGTTTTGGGCCGCATGTAGCATAGCCGCCCTCGGCTGCCGTGAACGTCCACGAAGCCGTCAACCGGCCGGGCGATCCTCTTCCGGGCGAGGCGGAACTCGCGACCGCTTGCGTCGCCCTCCAGTCTACCCGTTTTGCCTTCGGAGGGGAACCTCGACCCTTGCCGTTTCGAGTGGGACGACCCGTTCGGGCAACTTGGCCCCGACGGGACGCGGCCACTGCACCGCCTAGCCTCGGAATGCTATACTACCGACAGTGTTTCGGTTTGTTGCAAGACTCTCCCCCATTCGCAGCATTATGTCCCTACGTCTGATTGATTGGCTCCGCGAGGTGGATCGCCCGCGCGTTGTCCCGCTTGCCGGGTTTCCCGGCGTTCAACTCACCGATTCGACCATCAAACAGAATATGTTCAACGCCGAGCTTCAAGCCCGGTCGATCTACAAGTTGATGGAGCGGGTTCGTCCGGACGCGGCGTTCACGATGATGGACCTTTCGGTCGAGGCGGGCGCGTTGGGCCTGCCGGTCCGATTCCCCCTCGACGAATCGGCGACGGTCGAGATGCACCCGGTCAAGACGGTCGCGGATCTGGATCAGTACAAGGTGGTCGATCCGATGTACGACGGCCGCGTGTGGGTCTTTGTCGAGACGGTTCGATTGCTGAAGAAGCTTCTCGACATGCCGATCGGTGTCTACGTCAGCGGGCCGTTCACGCTGGCCGGTTTGATGATGGGCGCCAACGATATCGCCCTGGCGGCGATCGACATCCCCGAGGTGGTCCAGGCGGCGGTTAATTTCTGCGAGCACGTCGTTATCGAATACGCCAAGCAACTCCAACGAGCGGGCGCCGACTTCATCTGCGTTCTCGATCCGACCGCCATGATGCTTAGCCCGTCGATGTACTGGGAGTTCGCCGGCAAGAGCGTCCGCAACGTGTTCCGCCACCTCGACACGCGGACGATCCTGCACGTTTGCGGCAGCACGAGCCATCTAATCGAGAAGATGTGCGACACGGGTACGCATGGCCTGAGCCTCGATTCGCTCGTCGACCTGCCCGCCATCGCTCCGCGCGTCAAGAAGGACGTGGTGATTATCGGCAATGTCGATCCGGTCACGGTCATGCTCCAGGGCAAGCCTCGCGACGTTCGCCGCGCGACGTCGGAGTTAATGGAAGCCATGCGCGGCCATGACAATTTCCTCATGTCCACCGGGTGCGACCTGCCGCCAGAGACACCCCTGGAGAATATCGAAGAATTGGTCCGGACGGCCCAAGGTTTCGGGCAATAACGTGGCGGCGCGAACGGTGGCTCGTCACCCTTGCATGTTCAAATCGGTTTAAAAGCATGAACTGGCACGATTGGCATGACTGGACCCTGCTGTACTACGCCCTGGAATGGGTCATTCGCATTGTCATGTTGGTCGTCGTGACCAATCGGCGGCGCGGGTCGCCCATGGCGTGGCTTCTGGTCAT
>DOEZ01000722.1 GCA_003532715.1 Planctomycetaceae bacterium | reverse complement strand
CTCGACCACCTTGCCGTTCACGCTGACCTCGTAGATACCCCCGTCGCCGATTCCGACCCGCCACAAGGAGATGCCGTAGCGACCCTTCTCGGCGACCTTGATCGGGAACGTAACCATTGCGTCCTGATCCGAGGCTTGCAGGTGGAAGAACCGTCGCGGCATGAGCGGCCGGGCGAAGGCGAGTCGGCCACGCGCGATTCCGCCGACCTGGGCCATCTTCTCCAAGTCGTTGACGTCGAAATAGAGTTCCGGATCCATACGCTCGGCGAGTGGAGGCATGGCCGGTACGCCGACGGCCGGTTTGTCCTGGTACCAAAAGGCCACCGAGGCGTAGTTGTCGCGCCGGTCGCCGAACCGTTTGAAGAGCCTTCCGTCCTCATACGAGACCCAGCCCTTGTTTTCGATCATGAAGTGAATCGACTTCTGGAAGGGAATCGGATCGCAAATGTGCCAACGATAGGCGCTGATGCGGCTGTCGATGCTTCGACCCTCGAACAGGGTGCAACCAGCGTACGGATGATTGAAGACGCGGAATCCCCAGGCGTCGTTGAAATAGTCTTCCGTGCCCGTGCCGGTCAAACTCGGCTTGGCTTCGCCGTCGATAAAGACTCGGTCGTTTCCCTCGCCGAACCACGCATGGTAGCCGCAATGGGAAGAGAGGACCGTTCCGACATAGTTGCCGCGTCCGGTTGTCTTCAAAATCGTGTAGTCCTCGGTCGAATCGTGCGGCCGCGACTGGCGGTATTGAGCGTGGAAGTAATAGGCGTCCTTCTTCGGTTCGTCCAGCTTGAGCCAGTCGATGTAATAGTACAAGGCGCCCATCCGCTTGTCGGACTGGTTTTCGACCTCGATGCGGGCTTTGCGGCCGAACGGCATCTGCCAGAAACAGTTGTACGATCGTCCCTCGGCCGATACTTGCACGGGCGCGGAATTGACGTTCGTTCGCATCCCGTGGCCGATCGCGAAGAAATCGCCTAGCGGCGCCTGCACCGACGGTTCGGAGGAATCGTCCCAGTAGATCCGCAGGATCGTCTTGGCCGGATAGCGATAGTCGCCGCTGGCCACGGTGAACCAGATGTGCTGAATGACGCCCGGTCCGTCCAACTCGGCCAACGTGATGGTTGCGCCGGGCTCGATCACGGCATGGTCGCGGTTGAGTTCTCGCGGTCCCGTGCTGCTGGCTCGCATCCGGCGGCCGTCGATGGGGCCGCTTATGTTGGAAAGCGAATCGGCCATCGCGATTGCCGACGCCAAAAATACCGTCGCCGAGAGAAGTGCGCGAAACATCATGGTAGTCCTCCGAGTCGTCATGCGAGAATCGCCCTCAACTACTCCAAGTATGCCGAATCGGGACGGTGGCGGGCAATAGGGCTCGACGAAGCCGCCGACCCCAAGCGGCGGTTTCCCGCCGCTTCGGGGGGCAATGTGTAGCGTAGCCGCCCTCGGCCGCGAAACCACGGGTAGCGTGGCTCCCCTCGACTGCGAAATGGAATGCAGCGCCGCGACCGAATCAGGCAACCAGACGCATTTCGATCGGAACGCCGCTTACTCCGGCAATGAACTCCTCGAAAATCCGAAGGTCGAGGGCCGACGCCGACTGTCCCTCCGGATGGAATTGCGTTCCCAAGGCGAACCAATCCGCCGACGTGCTCTCGACGGCCTCGACGACGCCGTCGGGACAGCGAGCCGTCACGAACAGGCCCTCGCCCAGTTCGTCCACCGCCATGTGATGCATGCTGTTCACGCGGATTTCGCCCTCGCCGTAGACGCGCCCCATGAGCGAATCGGGCTCGACCTCCAACGCATGACGATGCGACGGATCGCTCGGATCGCAGTGCGGAAGCGCCCGAGGCATGTCTTCCGGCAGATGCAGAANNAGATTGCCGCCCAGCGTGACGTTGAGCAACTGCATGCCAACGCCGACGCCGAAGACCGGCATCCGGCGATGGACGATCATCGACATCAGCGAGCGGTCGAAATCCTCGCGGCGACGATCGAGCATTCGAACCGACGGGTGCCGCATGAATCCGTCGCGGCACGGGTCGAGGTCGGCGCCGCCTATCATGACGAAACCGTCGAGCATGTCCAGAAGTCGCTCAACGTCGTCCTTGTTCTCGTTGATCGGAACAATGACCGGGATCCCTCCGGCCTTGGTCACGGCGTCGGCATAGCCGGCGTTCAAGTAGCTAAAAGCCGGCTTCGCGCCACGAGAAGATTGGTAGTCGGAATTCACGCCAATAAGAGGTTTACGGCTCATCTTGCACTCCTTTGAAGATTTCGATCCGGGAGGTCGCCGACGGCGACGCCGAAGCCATCGAGCTGAGACCCAAAGGCGTGCAGCATGCACAGGAAGACCATGAACCACCCGCCGAGCGGACGGCACATCGCCGACTGGAGAACAGCCGAGTTTGCACGAAAGGCCGGCCGAACATCGGAGGCCGACGCTCGCCCGTGGGATGCCTTCGCCGAACACGACGGTTGTCCAGACTGGCGTGCTATCGCCTATTGTCCGGCCTCAACACTCCATTGTGTTCTGGCGAGTGTTCATCCCTGATTGGAATGCAAGTTTGCAGCAAGTTAGGCGGAGTGTAGCGGTCGCACCGACCAATAGCAAGCACCTCGCACATTTTGGGGGCTGGACACCAGTGGCCCACAACATAGTGTGGTTTCCACTGGGCAGGACAGCCCAGGTCGCTGACAACGCCACACTAGCCCGAAGCACAAGCGAGG
>DOEZ01000063.1 GCA_003532715.1 Planctomycetaceae bacterium | reverse complement strand
CTTCGTGTCCTTCGTGCCCTTCGTGGTAAATCACGATTCGCCAAGCAACCGCCGGGCGATGGGGTCGGTTCGCAATCGGCTCAGCCCCCGGTGGACCAGCACGCGGACGTTTCCCTCGGGCGTGTCCAGAATTCGGGCGATCTCGCCGTAGCTCAGTCCGTCGGCCCAAAGCCCGACCGCCTCGCCCTGTCCGCCCGGCAGCCGCGCCACGCGCTCGCGCAGCCGTTGGTGCAATTCGCTCCGTTCGGCGGCGTCGGCCGGGTCGAGTTCGGCGGTGGCGGGCGGCGGCGTGTCGCACGTTTCGAGCGACTCGGTCCGGCCCTGCCCGCGAAGCACGTCCATCGCCCGATTGCGGCAAACCCTGTAGAGCCATGGGGCCAGCCGCCCGTTGAGCGACTCCTCGGGCTGCTCGCACAGCCGAGCGAACGTGTGCTGGACCGCGTCGCGGGCCGAGGCGTCGTCGCCCAACAGCCGCCGGGCATAACGGACCAGCCGAAGCTCGTACCGATCGAGCACCGTCAGAATCCATTGCCGCCGACTGTCGAGTGGTTCAACCATCCATTGTTCCCCGCCGCGTGTCGTGTTCCGAAGAGATAACGCCCCAGGGGCCCCGTTTGTTACACAGATAATCCCATACTAACCCGAAGCGCAAGCGAGAGGACGCCAACGATTCACCGTCATTTCCGAATCCGGTTGAAATNNCTCTCGCTGGCGCTTCGGGTTGGTGTGGATTACGTCCTGCGGGTGCGTCCTCTCGCTTGCGCTTCGGGTTGGTGTGGATTACGTTCTGCGGATGCGTCCTCTCGCTTGCGCTTCGGGTTGGTGTGGATTGCGTTCCGCGGGTGCGTCCTCTCGCTGGCGCTTCGGGTTGGTGTGTCTGGGGTTTACGATCCCGCTTTGCCGCCGGGCCGTCAATCCCCTCGGCAGGGCGAGTGGATAGGCCGTTGCGTCGCCATATCTTTCCTAGAGTCACGCGAAAATCCCCCGCTTCGAGAACGTTCATGCCGGTTGGGAGCCCTGGCCGATATGTGACAATAAGCCCACCTAGCCCCACGGAATGGATCATGCCCGAGCCATCCCCGTCCGAGACGAGTCCGTTTCGGCATCAGGACTACACCGATTCGCGGCCTCGCGGGCCGCACTACACGCTCTGCCCCGGCGCGCACCCTCCGATCGGGTCGGACGCCTTCGCGAAGCGGATGGATCGCGTCGGAGCGTGTCTCGATGCGGCCGGCGTCGGGGCGATCTATCTGGTCCACGGCACGTTCGTCGGCGACGACGCAGCCGGAGTGGTGGGCGAGTTGGCACGCGTCTTTCCCAAGGCAAGCCGGGCCGCGCGCCGCGCAATCCGCCAGATCGTCGACAAGCTCAGCGGCGAGGTCGGCAACTACTCGGGCCCGTTCGCCGAGATCTTCGAGCAGTCGATCAACTCGCCCGACCGGCCCCACATCCCCGTGCGGCGGTTCCACTGGTCGAGCGAAAACCACCACCTGGGCCGCGCCGACGGTGCCGTCCGGCTGATCCACGAACTGGTTCGCCGCAAGCCGCCGGCCGGCCGACGCATCCTGCTTTTGGGCCATAGCCACGCGGGCAACGTCTTCGCCCTGATGACCAACTTGCTGGCCGGCAACCGCGACGCCGTCGAGCAGTTCTTCAAGGCGACCGAAATCTACTATTCGTGGCCCGTCGTCCATTGCGTCGACGTGCCCGTCTGGATTCGCGTGCGCGACATGCTCCGCCGCTGGCCGACGGCCCTGGCCGAAGTGCCGTTGGACATGGTGACGTTCGGCACGCCGGTCCGCTACGGGTGGAGCGACAACGGCTACAGCCGGTTGCTGCATTTCATCAACCACCGGCCGTGCGAGGGTCTGCCCGAGTATCGGGCCGCGTTTCCACCGCGACTCGACGACGTCACCAAGGCGGCCGGCGGCGACTACGTGCAGCAGTTCGGCATTGCCGGCACGAACACCATGCCCAGCGTGTTCGCCTGGCGAACCTGGCTGGCCGATCATCGCCTCAATTCGCTGCTACAGAAGGACCTTCCGCCCGAAAACCGGCGCAGTCGGTTCCGCGCCGGAACGATCGTGCCCGACGCCGGAACGACGCTGCTGGTCGATTACGGCCCGGTGCAAGGCGACGTTTCGCAGCACCTAGCCGGCCACGCGGTCTACACGAGTCGGCAATGGCTGCTGTTCCACGCCGAGGAGATCGCCCGGCGATTCTACGCACTGGACGCCGGCGATGAGTAGCCACGTCGAAGTCACCACGACCACCGCGTCGCGCGACGACGCGCGGCGGATCGCCCGGGCACTCGTCGAAAGGCGGCTGGCGGCGTGCGTGCAGATTCGCGGGCCGATCGAAAGCATCTACCGCTGGCAAGGCAACATCGAAACGGCCGAGGAATGGCAGTGCGTCGCAAAGACGCGGCGCGAGCTTTTCGCCCAGGTCGAACAGGCGATTCGCGAACTGCACCCCTATGAAGTGCCCGAAATTCTCGCCGTCGAGATCGTCGCGACGAGCGACGCGTATGGGAGGTGGTTGGAGGAGGAATTGGGGGCTGGGGACTAGGGATTTGGGGTCGCGTCCGAGGTTGAGATTTGAGATTTGAGATTGGGGCGGAGCCTGATTCGGGTGCCACAGGCGTTTCGCCAGTGCGGAACTTCACTTTGCCGCTCGCGACTTCAACACCAAGCCGCAATGCCGCGAAGAAACCATCCGCCCTTCTTCATTCTTCGCGTCTTTGCGTTAGAAATACCCGTTCTAACTCGAAAACTTCGGTCCGAACACGTATCCGACCACCGCGCCGATTACTCCCACGACGGCGGCGAGGATGACGTCCCACCAGCCCATCCGGTGCATGCCGCCCTTGAGCAAGAAGAGCAGAACCACCGTGGCGATCACGGTCATGTTGAATCCGAGAACCGCGAACAACATCTGTTGTTTCTTCTCTTCCTCGGGCGTGGTGTTCTTGGGGGCGGCGGGCTGCTTCGCCGGCGCGGCGGCCTTTGGCGCGGCGCCTTTCGGCGAGGCAACGGGAGCGACCGCCACCGCGTCGCGCGGATAATACTTGGCCACCGCCTCGTTGATCGCGGAGGGCGTGCATAGCACCGAGCGAATTGTCTTGCCCAGACGCAGGCGAAGCTCCTCCTCGACGTCCGGCACCAGCGGATTCGGCGAAGCCATGAGCACTTGCGTCTCGTCGGCCATGATCGGAACGAACGAATGCTGCCGGGCCGTCGGCGGGGGAATCAGCCCAACGACGTCCTCGGCAACCCCGACATCCTCCAACTCGACATAAGGCAGCCCGATCGCCTCGGCATAGGCCAGCATGACGACGTCGGGCGTCGCCAGCTTCTGTTGAATGACGGCGTCGCGGACCTCGAGTCCCACGGCCTTGGCGTAGTTCCGCGCCTTTTCGAGCTTCGCCTGGTCGAGCGTCCCGTTGGCCAGCAGAACCTCCTCGAACGAGCGCCGTCGCAGTCCGCCCGTGTCGGCTCGCCCGAGCGTCGCGTCATACTCGCGTTTGCGCTGCGCGTCGGTAAGGCACAGCATGGCCTTGGCCAACTCGTTGAGCAGGGCTTGCGATTGCGCGGCGAACTCGCCCGTGCCGTACTTGCGGACGTGGGCGTTCATTTTCCGGTAGTTCGACCGAATCGTCGCCGCGTTGTCCTCGAACGACTTCAGCCGCAGAAGCTGATAGTAGTTCAGCGGCCGCGCCGCTTCCTTGATTCCCAACCAATCGTGATAAACGTCGATTTCCTTAGCCATGACCGCTTCCTCGCCGAACGGAATTTTCTATCTCTAAACGCTAGTCTACTTGATACTGCTCGGCCAGCACGCGGAAGGCGTCGATTTCTTTCTCGTTCAACCCGCCGCGCCGGTCGATTTCGATCCCCGCCACGCGTCCGCCGGTCGGGTCGCTCGCCCGGACGGCAATACGTCCCGACGCATTGAAGGAATACGTTACTTCGATGGGCGAACCCTTGGGCAGGTCGGCCGGCAGCTTCGTAATGCGGCACTTGCCAAGCAGCGAACAGGCCCGCGGGTCGGGCGCGTCGCCTTCGATTACCTGCACGCTCA
>DOEZ01000224.1 GCA_003532715.1 Planctomycetaceae bacterium | reverse complement strand
TCTCCCCAATCGGGATTGCTGAACGTCTTAGCCGCTTCGCGGCCGCTCTTGTCAAGCAGGACAACTTGGGCCCCCAGCGCCGCTGCAATGCGATACTCGGCCGCCGCAATGATGCCCCCGTTGATTCCGAGTACCTTTACATCCTTCGGCTCAACACGCGATGCCACAAGGTCGATCCAGTTCTGCAACGGTTCGAGAGGGCTGAATCCCGATCCATCCGTGCGGCGAATTTCATCGTATCGATTGGTGTCCCAGTCTATCGTGGCATCTGCAGGCACCATGTGTGGAGTATAACCGATCGCATGGATGTGGTTGCCATAATGTTGGCGAACGTCTCCGACGAGGCGAGGAATGCCCTGGGTCGTGCCGCCGGAGAGGATCGTGCCAGTGAAGTCCTTAAAGCCTTCAATCAACAACTGACGATAACCTTGCATCTGCTGCTCGACCGATTGATCGCAGCCGCCGGCGACAATGATAATAGGCCCTTCAATACGGGGACATTGGCTTGTCTGAAGTCTTCGAAGTTCATCAAACGCGTCCGGCAGCTGTTCCGGATACTTCACTGCCTGACCGAGCAGCACGAGCCTCCATGCCCACTGATAGCCGGGCAGTTTGTCAGCAATGACCCGTAGGCGTTTGAGAGAATCCTTGGCCGCTTCGAGTATGAACGGCGCCGGACATCGCTCGATCGCTTTGGCCAGGGCCGAGAGGCTTTCGTAGGGTTGGCCCAACAAGAGATAAAACTTCCCCAAACCAAGATAGGCCCAGGGTAGGTTCACATTTGCTTCAATTTGGCTGCGGCATCGGCGAATAGCTGCGGCAATTGTCGGCGTCACCAACGAGATTATGGCGTTATTTCGTTGGCAAGCGATTTCACATTCGAGGTAGTTTGCCAGGCACATTGGATGCGTCGAATCAAGCTCGAACGCTTGGCGATAAAGCTTGCGAGCGCGGTCTTCGTCTTCCGCCCGCCAGTTGTCCGCCAGGAGGCAGAGTCCTTCCGGATCCCGGTGGGGCGGTCCGGTTGCCTCCTCCAGTAGCGTCCGGCCGGACCTGAAGTTCTCGATGTTGCCGCTGCGGCCGCCATAGTGCTTACACAAGGCGACGCCCAGAGTCCGCAGTGCCGGCTGGTAATCCGAGGCTCGGTGCGGCTTCAGCACGCTAACCGCTTTCTCCCAGTCACCGATCGCCATGGCCAAAGTGGCGATCTTCGTGGCCAAGGCAACATTATTCTTGTCGTGTTCCGACACAATCTCAAGAATGCCGATTTCCTCGCGGATATTCTCACGGGTCATGTACTTGCCCTGTTCCGCGGCATACACGTGCAGAGCCTCGTGCAGGCGGGCGAAGTGGTGGTCTGTCGCTTCCAATACTGCGGCTATCGAGGCGAAGTCGCGTTGGATCTTGATTGGCACCTTGAACTCCGTTTTGTACACCATGTCGTGACTGATATCCGCCCATGCGTGTTCGAGGATCGTTCGCACCTGAATCTCCGCCTTATACGGATGATGTTCTGACGGCTTGAACAACCTGGCTGGAAGACCATCCAATAATCTCCGAGGAATATCGATCGGGACATCCTTGTTGGGAAACTCCTCGGGCTTAAACGACACAATGTAGTGGACTGAGCGATAGCCGAATTCAGTAGGCCGCAACCGTTGGCTGACATCAGCACTATTGTCCCAGTCGATTGTGAAGTGTTCCTCGATGAATTGAGATACTGCCTGAACCTGCTCGGCCGTATGCACGATCACACGGCCACCGCAAAGGTCAGTAATGTCGATTAGCGGATCCTGGTACAGACGCCGCTTGCGGAGTATCTTTTCCGCGAAGTGGGGAATCGCCTTCGCCCGTGCCTCGATGATCGCCAGCGGGGCCAGCTTCTTGGCGACGTGGCCCAACACGTCGGTCAATACATCGGCAAACTGTTTGAAGTGTTTGTGGACCTTTGCGTAGCGGGCCACCTGCACTGCGACCCATACGGCCGTATCGCTCTCACCAGCCTTTTTCCGCCCAGATTTGCTCATGAGATTGCTCACGAGATTAAGATCCCGTTCCTTAGAGAATGACGAAGACGAGCGTCTTGCCGGAGTGACGCCTCTGCCGGCAACGCTCCGTGGAGGCAATCCAACTCTTGTCGCTCAAGGCGTGCTCCTCTCAGCAATCCACCTTGCCGTCGTTTGGCCGCTGCGCAGCAACCATGAAATCCCGCAAAGGATCGACGACGTCCATCCTACATAACTCTTCAGATACAATCCAGGCTCGCTCGGCAAGTTCTCGGCTCAGTCGTGAGATGGATCCAGTTTGGTCGTCCAGGTCACGGATAACGGAAAGGTCGCTGACACCAACGTTTTCTATGTGTGGACATCGGTTCGGTCGTTTGAGACCAACGCGGGCCCCTCGCTTTCCCTGTTTTACCCAAGTTGCGGGTGGGGGCACCATTTGAAGTCGAGTTTAGCGTCGCAGCATGCCAATCAAGTGGCGACGCAAACTCGGCACGACCATTTGCCTCGTTTCCACGAAGATGTACGCGGCGGCGTGAGATGACACGTAACGGACTTCTCCCGATCGGTCAGACCAACACGAAATCACGCACAAAAAGGCGTGAAATGCATCCCATCCACAGGGGGGTCTGAATATCGGAACATGGAAAGGGACTTGCGGGCCACTGCCACGGCTCCATCGAACAGCACAACCTATCTGACACTGACGTTTTCTATGTGGAGTCATTGAAACCGGACCGGAAACCGCATCGAGACTTATAGCCGGGACGTTTTGAGTGACAAAGTCCCGAACTCAACAGGATTCGGCTCGCGGGTTCTGATGCTGCGGGATTCTTCACCGACTCGTTCAATGCAATCGCATTGCGCAGGTGGTCCGCAACCGAAACCGTGATGGAATGCGTAGGGGGTCGGGGGCCTTGCGGACCCCTTGCCAACATGATACCTTTGGTGGTGGTTCCTCTCTGAAGAGGTGCAGGTGGCCATTGATCTCTTTTTCCTATATCGTCAAACCCCATCGAGGCCGACGGTCGCTCGCGCTCGCGATGTCGGTCTAAGGAATGCGCGGCCGTTTCTCAGGATCTCTTGACCAGAGCAAGCCAAGGAGGATCGCAAGTGCCCGAAACCGCACCTGAATCCTCGCATCGCCAGTGCTTGAGGGTGTTTGTCTCTTCACCCGGTGATGTTGCCGAGGAACGGCTCATCGCCAAACGGGTTCTCGAACGTCTGGCCGACGCTTTCGCTCCCGTTGCCAAGATAGAGCCGTTTTTCTGGGAGCACGAGCCGTTGCTTGCGAGCGACACCTTTCAAGCGGAAATCCTCCGCCGCGTCAGGCCGAGGGAGACGGATATTGTCATCTGTATTCTCTGGTCGCGGCTTGGCACGCGGCTTCCGCAACAATTCAATCGCCCTGACGGCACGCCCTATCAGTCGGGCACGGAGTTTGAATTTGAAGACGCCTTGGAAGGACGTCGGCAGCGCGGCATACCGGACCTTCTCGTATACCGCAAGACGGCCGAGCCACTGGTCAGCTTGAAAGACACCCAGGTAGCGCGTCAGGCCTTGCAACAGAAGGAATTGCTGGATGATTTCGTCAAACGGTTCTTCTACGGCGAAGATGGCACGCTGACCGCTTCCTTCCAACCCTTTGAAAATGCCGCCGACTTCGAGACCCGCCTGGAAGAGCATCTCCGCAAACTGATCAAGGAGCGATTGGCGAAACTCGGAATTGACGATGCTGGAGACCTCAGAAACAATATCCCGCCAACCTGGACCGAGGGCAATCCGTTTCGCGGGCTACAGGCGTTCGAATTCCAACATCACGCCATCTTCTTCGGTCGCACCCGGGCGATCGGTGAAGTCCTGGACCGCTTGAAGCGGCAATCGGCCGACGGCCGAGCTTTTCTCTTGGTTCTGGGTGCAAGTGGCTGCGGCAAATC
>DOEZ01000065.1 GCA_003532715.1 Planctomycetaceae bacterium | reverse complement strand
ACCACATGTCGGCCGACACTCCGCACACAGCGGCGCAATCACTGGCTTGTAATCTCCCGATGGGGTGGGGCGGTTCTTGACACGCGTTGCCGGCACTTCCATACTGGCCTACCGCGTTTCTGTCGCGGAAGGCGCCCCGCCCTACATGCGTGCCGGAGTGAATCGGTGAATCAAGAAAGACACTCGTCAATCCCCTGGAGGAAAAGGTTCGATGGAAGTCATTGTCAAGGATAACGCCGACCAGATGAGCCGGTCGGCCGCCACGATCGTTGCCCGGGTTTTGAACGCAAAGCCAAACGCCGTTTTGGGGTTGGCGACCGGATCGACGCCGCTGGGTCTGTACAAGGAACTCGTGCGGATGCACAACGACGAGGGGCTCGACTTCTCGCAGGTGACGACGTTCAACCTGGATGAATACGTCGGCCTGACGAAGAAGCATCCGCAGAGCTACCACTATTTCATGCACGAGAACCTTTTCAAGCACATCAACATTCCCAAGCAGAACATCTTCATTCCGTCGGGCACGACGGACAACTATGCGGCTTTCTGCAACTGGTACGAGGACCAGATCAAACGTTCGGGCGGCATCGACTTGCAGGTTCTGGGCATCGGAAGCGACGGCCACATCGCCTTCAACGAGCCGAGTAGCTCCCTCGGGTCGCGTACGCGGATCAAGACGCTGGCCAAGCAGACGATCGACGACAACGCCCGTTTCTTCGATTCGCCGGAGCAGGTTCCGATCTATTCCATCACGATGGGCGTGGGGACGATCCTCGAGGCGCGCAAAATCTTGCTGTTGGCCAACGGTCGGGCAAAGGCGGGCGCCATCGCGGCGGCCGTCGAGGGCCCGGTGACCAGCATGATCACCGCCAGCGCGCTGCAGTTGCACCGCGACGCCATGGTCATCCTCGATCGCGACGCCGCCAGTTCGCTGAAGATGCTCGACTACTATGAGTGGATCCAAGCCAAGATGCCCGACGCGCCTTGATGCGACGCCGAGCCATGCCTCGCCGGGCGCCACGGGCATCTTGCCCGTGCTGTTGGTTCGGCACTGGCGAGACGCCAGTGGCGCCCGTCGTGGCACGCACGCAATCAAATAATCACGTCGACAAAAAGGAGTACACCGCCCATGCGACTCGTTTTGCTTGACCCATCGACGCCCAATCGGTTCCATTTCGATCCCGTCGCGTTGAGCCGCCCGATTTGGGAGCTCCGTTGCGGCATCACGTCGCTGGCCGAGAAGCTGATTGCCCGCACGGGGGCGGTCGACGTGGCCTGCTTCTGTCCCGATTACATGGCCGACGCCTACCGGCTGCGGACGCATTGGCCGGTGAACGAACCCGAATCGCTCTTGGGCGATGACCTGTTGATCGTCCACGCGAGGGTGAAGGCCGACGGTCTGGCCGACGCGGTCGCCGGCCCGAGCCGCCTCGAGTTGGGCGAAGACGGCGAGTGCCTCCTGCTGCGAGTCGACGCGGCCGATCTGCCGGGGTTGAGGACCGATTCAATCAATGCGCTCGTCGAGTCGGCCAAGGCAAGCATGGAGCCGCGCCGCTGCGAGCGGCCGTTGTGGAACTACACGTGGGACCTGATTCTGGAGAACCCGAAACAGATCACGCGCGATTTCGCGGAACTCGGAAAACGAGGGATCGAGGGAACCGTCGAGCAACCCAATGCGATTCGCGGCGGCAAGGACGACGTGTTCGTCGCGCCCGGCGCGGTCGTTCACCCCATGGTCGTCCTCGATGCCGAGCACGGTCCCATCTATCTCGACGAAGGAGTCGAGGTGCATCCGTTCACGCGGATCGAAGGGCCCTGCTACGTCGGCAAGAAGTCGATCTTGTTGGGCGCAAAGTGCCGCGAGGGGATGTCGATCGGCCCCATGTGCCGCGTCGGCGGCGAGGTCGAGGAGTCGATCATCCAGGGCTTCTCGAACAAGTACCACGACGGCTTCCTGGGTCATGCCTACGTCGGCGAGTGGGTCAATCTGGGCGCGCTGACCACCAATAGCGACCTCAAAAACGATTACACGAGCGTCTCGGTCATACTCGACGGACGCCGGCCGATCAGCACCGGATCGACCAAGATCGGCTCGCTGATCGGCGACCACGCGAAGACGTCGATCGGAACGCTTTTCAACACGGGCAGCTACGTCGGCGCGATGACGCTCATCGCGGCCACCGGCAAACCGTTGCCCAAATTCATTCCCACCTTCGCCTGGTATCTCGAAGGGATCGTGACCAAGGGCTTCGGCAAGAAGATGCTCTACGAAACGGCCGCCAAGGCGATGCAACGCCGCGGTTGCGAGTGGAACGAGGTCGAAGAGTCCATGTGGGACGCCATCCACGATCTGACCGAGCCCACTCGCAAACCGGCCATCGAAAAAGGCCGCCGCATGATGGTCTCCAAGTGACGGCCGATGCAAAAACCCCGCGAGAGGGGGGCTAAACGCGAGAAGAACCCCTCTTTTCGATGCCGGGCGCGAGGGAAACCGTGTCCGGGGGAATCGCTACTCCCCAACCATATGGTGGATTCCGGCACGGCCTTGGAGTACACTTTCTCGTATTCGCCGAGTTCAATATGCCTTGAACGGTCGGGCCTGGGGCCGGCTCATGACACGGCGTGGTCCCGACGAGTCCCACCTTACCGCTTCCCACAGGAGTTCTTTCGATGACGCTGCTCAAGACAACGATCCCCTGCGCCGTCATGGTCGTATTGCTCGGCGCTTGCCAAGCGTTGTATTCATCTTCACCCGAGGATGCCCCCTATTGGCCGCGATTCCAGGGCTCCAACGCCGACAACATCTCGACCGACACCGGACTGCTGACGCAGTGGCCCGAAGGCGGTCCCCGGCTGATCTGGACCGTCGACGGCATCGGCGAAGGTTTCGCGGGCGTGGTCATGGCCAACGGCATGATCTACACGGCGGGCAACGTCGACGGCAAGATGACGATCACCGCTTTGGACATGGACGGCAACATGCGATGGCAGATTGCGAACGGCGACGCCTATGAGAAGGACTATCCCGGCGCGAGGGGAACGCCGACGCTCGACGGCGATCGACTGTATCACGAAAGCCCAGACGGCCGCCTCGCCTGCTTCAATGCCGTGACGGGCAAGGAGATCTGGTCGCTCAACATTCTCGACGAGTTCGACGGCAAGCAAACGCAGTGGGCTCTGGCCGAATCGATCCTGATCGACGGCGATCGGCTGATCTGCTGTCCCGGCGGCGCCAAGACGGCCGTCGTCGCACTGGACAAGATGACCGGCAAGACCGTCTGGAAATCGCCCAGCGCCTCGGGCGATCTGGCCAGTTACGCCTCGCCCACGCTCATCGAATACAAGGGATTGCGAATCATCCTGACGATGACCGACAGCGCCCTGATCGGCGTCAACGCCGACAACGGAGAGCTTCTCTTCCAACACGCCCATCCCACCAAGTACAAGGTCAACGCCCTGATGCCCGTCTTCCGCGACGGACATATCTTAACCAGCTCGGGCTACGGCACGACCGGCTCGGTCCTCGTGAAACTCGACGTCGACGGCGACAAGGCGAGCGTCGAGCAGGTCTGGCAGTCGTTGGACCTCGACAACCATCACGGCGGGGTGGTTGTGTGGGAGGGCCATGTTTACGGCGCGGCCCACAGCTCGGGCAAGAGCCGTTGGGTCTGCCTCGACTGGAAGACGGGCGAAACCAAGTACTCGGAGAAGGGCGTCGGAAAAGGCCCCGTCACGTTCGCCGACGGCATGCTCTACACAATGAGCGAGAATCGCGACGTCGGCCTGGTCAAGGCGACGCCCGAGTCGCACGACGTGATCAGCCGGTTCGAAATCCCCCGGCAAGGCAAGGGCAAGTCGTGGGCCCACCCGGTCGTTTGCGGCGGACGGCTCTACATCCGCCACGGCGATTATCTGTACGCCTACGACGTCAAGAACCATGTTTCTGGACCGTGAGGAATACGTCGAGCAAGCCTACTTCTTCCGCACGCTTTGCGAGCGGATGCAGTTGGCCATGGCGACCCAGGACTTGCTCGTCTCGATCCGCCAGGAGTTGCTGGCCACGACCAAGCTGCCGATGGCCTTGGAATTCATGGTTCAGGAACTGCGTCACACGGGCGGATTCGCCACGGCCATGGCCCGGCTGGCCCACTACTTCACGCCGTTTCAGACGTTCGTCGTCCGCGAGGCCGAGAGCGAGGGGGGCCGGTTCGACTTCCGCATCGCCTTGGAGATTCTCGAACGGGACGCCGACTATCGGGCGAAGTCGCCCTCGACCCAGGGCGTGTTTCTCTACCAGTTCGAAACGCTTTGCCGCAACCGATTGGGATACGATCGGGGGCTCGAAGCCATGGCCGGCGATCCGGCCTACGACGACGCGTGGCGCGAGTGGATTCTGACCGTCCGCCGTCAGGTCGGCATCATCGACTTCGCCGACATGATCTTCGTCCGCAGCGAGCACTACACGCGCCACCACGAGCCGCACGACAAGCCGATCCTGTTCGGCGAGAAGGAAGGACGCATCGCCCTGGCCAACCGGCGGAAGGACCCGCTGTTTCTCTTCTCGGCGATGCAACGCCACCTGGGCTATCCGGCCGTGCCGCGACCGGCGCGCGAGAAGAGCGTCGACGACCTCGTCCCGCGAATGGAGCGAAGACTCAAAAGCCTCGAACAACGGTTCCAATTGCTCGAAGAAGAGATGCGCGGCGGGATCAACCTGAACCGTTTCTACGGCCCGCCGAAACCGGACGAGAGATAGGTTGCGGGTGTCTGCAAGAATTGTCCCTAAGGCTGCCTTACGTAAGCCTTTCAGGCTTGTATCGACGACACAAAACGCATTGCGAATCATCGGGCCACGCCCAAACGTCTCGCTTCATTCACCACAATCGTCATTTAGAAATGACTTCCCAACGCGTCACTCTATTACTTTATTCAAACTGAATCGTCATCCAAAAGGAGCATACCAATGCGAAACATCGTCCGCGCCACCCTGCTCGTTTCCTGCCTCGCGGCCGTTGGCTCGACGATGGCCGCCGCGGCCGAGCCGTTGCGGTTCGTATTCATCACGACTTGCCGCGACGAGGCGTTCTTCGGGCCGGTCAAGAAAGGCATGGAGGACGCCGCCAAGGCCATGGGCGTCGAGTGCAAGTTCACCGGGACCGAAGGCGTCGACCTCAAGGCACAGGCGGCCATGGTTCGCCAGGCGGTCGCCGACGGCTACGACGGAATCGCGCTGAACCTCATCGACCCCGAAGCGTTCGACGAGGTCGTTCAAGAGGCGATCGACCGCGGCGTTCCGGTGGTTGCCTTCAACGTCGA